>NZ_KV805063.1:7767-74060 GCF_001811515.1 Corynebacterium sp. HMSC076G08
TCTCAGCACGAAGATCAGCCTCACTCATCCCATCCAAGTTTCCTCGGCGTTCACGCTCGAGTTTGACCCATCGGCCTAAAAGCCCGGCGGAAACACCGATTTGTTTAGCCACATGAGCAATCGGACGCTGTGACTCGATTACCAGGTTCGCGGCTTCACGCCGGGACTCCGGCGTGTACTTCTTGCGCTGTTGACTCACAATGAACATCCTCTCTCACGGACACAAGATCCGTACAAATAGGGCGTCCGCCTAACTCAAGGCTGGCTTCTCTAAGCTCGGAAATCTATGGAACTGATTCTGATTGAAGATTGGGACCATGATTCTGCTGCTGCGGAGTAAGGCTGTTAGTCATATTGTGTTCTTGACCCAACGAAATTGTGCTTGAGTATCGTGTTTGCATACGCAAACGGAATCCGCTCCTGCTCAATGCGCAGCCGGCCCTCGGTGAACAGAAGGCGGTAGGCGCGCTGCTCTTCGGTGGTGAGGTGGGTGAGGGTGGCAGAGCCGTCGCCGGGGTCGGGGACGGCGAGGTGTTGAAATGCGGTGACGGTGGCGGTGTCCATGAGCAGTGATTTCGTGTGGGGGAAGTGGGCGCGCACGGCGTTGAGGATGGCAAAGCCGGCGGCATCGAGGTCGCCCCAGTAGGTGATGTCCGCTTCGTGTAGCCAGCGCAGTGCGCGGAGCTGGTGGGCGGCGGTGCCGGAGCCGAGGAGGGCGATGGTGGGAGGGGAGGCGTCGGTAAGCGTGGGCAGGGCCAGGAAGGTTTGTTTGTTTTCCACGATGAGCACCCGGGGTGGGGTGTCGGGGAAGAGTTCGGCAGCGTCGGCGAGGGGGATTTCGATATCGGAGAGCGCTGGTGCGTGGTTGAGGTAGCGCAGGCGCAGGCGGGTGTCGCGGCGGCGCAGGCCCAAGTCCGTGATACCGAAGGGTGCGAGGAGTGTGAGAAGCAAGCGGCGGTGGTTGCCAATCCACTTGCCGTCCACGCCTTCGACCGGCACGGCGCGCTCCCACTCACCGGAATGGGGGTTTGCGCGCAGCCAGGTCAGGCACGGTCCTAGGCAGCGCAGGTCATAGGCGCTTAAGTCCTTCCACTGGTTGTAGGAGCGGTGGACGGTGCGGGTGAAGTCCGGGGAGTTCGGGAAGATGGCAGCGATGTCCTGGGCGCGCTGCTGGGTTGTGGAATACTCGCGTTTCAGGCCCGCGGCGGTGGCGATGCGTTCAGCGCCGGTGAGTTTTACGCGGGTGGGAACATCGTTGGTGCCCAGGCCCGTGCGGGACCAATTGCGTGTTTCATAGATGACTTCGTTCTGGTGCGGCCAGCGCTGCCAGGCGCGGATGAAATCCTGGGCGGTGCTGATATCGCTTGCTGCGGCCGCAGCTGTCGGTGGGTGCAGGGGCCACGCCAGGTGCAGCGAATCCGGATCGGACAGTGCTTCAGCGAAATGGTTGCGCAGGTATTTCGCCGCGTGCACCTGCAGGTCTTTAGGCATCCGCATCGGTGGGCTCCTCAGGGTGGGGTGGTTCGGGGTTGGGGGAGGAGAGGATGGAGGCGTCGATAAGTGAATAACCTGTGCGCGCCTGCGGGCGGCCGTTGATAATCGGCTCGTCGTAGTTGACCACGATGGTGCCATCCACGTAGGGCGAGAGCGTCTGGATGAGCTTGAAAGGCGTGGCCAGAATCATGTGGAAACCAAAGGAAGCAAAGACGGACATGGCCGTGCGGGTAAAGGTGGGATCGGCGCGGTCAAAGGCCTCGTCCAAGATGATGGAGCCATAGGTGGGCACGTCCTGGTCTGGCTCCGCCAGGCGGAAGCGCAGGGCCGCTGCCAGGCAGAAGAAGACGAGTTTTTGCGCTTGGCCGCCGGAGAGCGAGGCGGAATCCTGATAGGTATTGGCTGTGGTGCCGTCGGGGTAGCACTCGCGGCCGATGAAGCTGACGTGGCGGCGGGTATCCAAGACCACGTTGCGCCAGCGGATATCCTCCGGGTGGCTAGAGCCCAGGCGGCTCAGAATCTTGTCCAGGGCGTGGTAGCGCTGCAGGGCGGCATCGTGCTCATCTTTGCTGATTTCGGCCAGGCTGTGGGAGGTGGCGGCATCCAAATCCCGCTGGAAGTCTTGGACCACCTGGCCGCGGGCGTCCTTGACATCAATGCGCAGGGTGCGCTCACCGTTGAAGGGCGAGCGCTCCAGGGACTTGTTGATGAACTCCATGCGCGTTTCGATATCGCCGCGTGCATGGCGCAGAGAGGAAGCCAGGCGGGAAAGGTTCTGGACGGTTTGGCCGTTGAGCAACTCCAGGAATCGGGTGCGGAAATCCGCCAGGCGGTCAGCGCGTAGGTACTTCAGCTTCTCTATGCCTTCGCCGGCGAAGCTGGCCTGCGGTTCCAAGTCGGCGGCTTCTGCCGGCCACTGGGACAGGTAGGCGTGGAGGACGGAGACGATCGTGTCGTTGGCTTCCTCGATGCGGCGCGCGGCTGCGCGGGCGGCGTCCTGTAGCTCGGCCTGTACTTCATCGCGCCGGGTATCGATGTTATCGATGGTCAGCGTGCGCTTGCCCTTGTGCAGGGCTTCCTCGACGGCTTTCGCGATGTCCTTGTCGGCGATCTCCGGCACGGTGTCGATGATGCGGCGGCGCTCGGTGGAGCGCTTCAGCTCGCCTTCGACGTCACCGAGGTGTTTCTGTGCCTGGTTGAGCCGGGTGCGGGCAGCCTTCAGCTTTTCCTTCGCGTGCTGATGGGCGGCGGCTAGGGCTTGGGCCTCCGGGGAGGATGCCAGGGAATCGTATTGCGCTTGCAGGTCCTGCTTGCGGGCTTTCGCGGAGGCAGTGTCTATGTCCTGGAACTTCGTGTCCAGCACCTGCTGAGCTTTATCGCGCTGGGTGCGCAGGATGTCCATCTTCCGGTTGAGGTTATGGACCTGCCGGGCCGTGGCGCTGGCGGTGGCTTTGGCTTGCGCCAACTGGGAACGTAGTAGCTCAATCTTGGCGGTGTTGGTGGAACCCACCCGGTACCACGCTGTGCCGGAAAAGCGCGTGCGGTCATCCTTGATGAAACGCGTGGAGCCGTCCTTGTCCTTGGGGCGGCTTTCCAGGCCATCGCGAGTAACGGCGGGAGTTGTGGTGACCTTGTCCAGTTCCGCTACCGACTCCACGCATTCATAGTTGAAGCGGCGGGAAATGTGTTGGCGTACCCACGCCGTCATGGGGTGATCCTGGAATTCCAGCTTGTGGATGAGCTGCCGCGGGCTGCGCGCGGAGGCTGGCGCCGACGTGAACTCCGGGATGGTGCGGTATTCCAGACGGGTACCCACGTTGCGGGAGTTGACCCACTGGTTAATGGCTTGCCGCGCGTCCTCAGGCACGAGCAGCGTAGCGGCGAAGCCGTGCAGTAGCTTTTGGATGACCGGCTCCCAGTCCGCCTGCTGCGGGCTGATGTCGATGAGCTCGCCGGCGAAGGGAAGCTCGGATTCGGCGTAGCCGGTATCGCGGGCAAGTTGGGAGCGCAGCTCCACCAGGGCCTTGTCGATGTTGGTGCGCCGCGAGCTAAAAGAGCGCAGCTCGCTATCGAGCCGGGCGCAGGCGGTGGCCGCATCGCGGGCGGCCACGCCGGCTTCCTGCTGCTGGTTCGTCAGATTGGCGGAGTCGGTTTCGAAGTCGGAGAGGCGCAGCTGGGCGTTGGCCTGCAGCTCTGCGAATCCTTGCGGGCTGAGCTCATAGTGTTCGGTCCACTCGCCCACGGCAGCCGCAAGGCGCTGGAATTCTTTGGAGCGGTGTTCAATCTCTATGTCGGCGGTCTCCATCTTGGCGCGCAGTGCATCGAGCTCGCCGGCGCTGAGCTGGGAGACGGCCATCGCGGCGCGGCGCTCGGCATCATCGAGGTGGGCGACGTCGGCCTCGAGGGATTCCACTTCCGACTGTGCCTCTACCTGCTGGGCACTCAGCGCACGGATGCGAGAGTCCAGTTCCTCTGCCACCAGGCGGGCGCGCACGGCTGGCAGCGCCTCGCTCATGGCCTCGGCCTTGTGCTTATCTGCCTCCGCGGTCGCACGCTGGGCATGCAGCTGGGGCAGGGGCGCGAGCGTATCAATCTGGGCCTTGACATCTTCGACCCGCAGGTACGCCTGGCGCAGATCCTCAAATTGCTCCACGGCCTCCTCCGCTCTGGAGAAGGTCGAGGGCTTGTCCAGCATGTAGTCCCGGAAGAGCTGATCCAGGCTGGACAGCGACTTCGCGGACTGCGTGCGGTGGAGCAGCAGCTGGCCCTCCACGTTCTTGATGCCGAGGCGTTTGCGGAAACGATCTGCAAACGTGGCATATGTCGGCGTAAAGGACGCGCCGGGTCCCTTGTACAGGGCTTTGATCTTGCGGGTGTCCAGGCTACGGGCGAGCAAGGGGCTGAGCTTATCGACGTCCTCATCACCCGGCACCAGCCCATACAACTTCTTGATCTGGCCTACTGAGTTCTCACCGCCGTTGAGGCGGAAGATAGCAATGAGCGTGTGTTGCTTGCCCGCGCCGTTGTCATAGGTCAGCGCAACCACCGAGTTGGTAGCCCCCTCCCGCAGGTACTCCGGGGCGATTTCACCGGTCTGCGCGTTTTCCTGCTGCCGCCACGCGCCGCGAACGTAGGAGACGAGGTTGCGCCCGTTGTGCCGGCCGAGGTCCTGCTGCGAAGCTGCGTTGAACTTCAGGTGGTTCTGCGGAACCAAGACCGCCGACATCGCATCCAGCAGCGTGGATTTACCGGAGCCCGACCCTCCGGTGATGAGGAAACCTTTGCGTGCCACCGGGATGGAAAAGTAGCCGTGGAAGGTACCCCAGTTGATCAGCTGAATGCGGCTGATGCGGAACTGACCGGGGTACAAGTTGGTGTGGCTAGTCATCGGAAGTTTCCTCCTTCGCCTCATCTGCCTGCTCTTCCTCGGCCTGCGCCAGGCGGGCGTATTCGTCGCGGATGGCGGTGACGGTGGAGGCGTCGAAAAGCTGGCGTAGCACTGGTGAGACCTCGAAGCGCCCCTCGGTCTCAGTAGCGCTCAGCAGTGAATAGTCGTTCTGAATGCGCTTGATGGCGGCGTTGAAACGACGGTTGAAACCGGCTTCGTCGCGGTTGTCCACCGCGCGGACGTAACCGATTCCCTCCCGGAGGTCCTCGATGTCCACGATGACCCGCTCGCCGGGCAGCGCAAGCCCCAGCTCTTGGCGCAGGTTCAGCAAGATAGCGGTGTCGATGTGCTTGAGCTTATCCGTGCGCAGCACCTGCGGAATGCTCAAGGTTTCTTCCTCCACCATCCGGGTAAACGCGAAGCCTTCGGTCTCGTCCACGACGAGTTCTAGGAACACCTCATGCAGCCGGGCGCGGAGGTTCTCCTCATCCGAGATGATGGCGGCCCACAGCACCGGTTCCTTCTGCGCACGAATGAGCGGGCCCTGTAGGAGCTGCACTAATGCGCGCCGCGAGTGGTAGGTCAGCGAGCCTTTATCGTGCTCCCACAGCGGTGGCTCGTGGGCGGAATCGACGCGGGGAGTGTGTGCGGCGGTCACTGTAGCTCCTTAAC
Source organism: Corynebacterium sp. HMSC076G08 (assembly GCF_001811515.1). Classification (NCBI taxonomy): domain Bacteria; kingdom Bacillati; phylum Actinomycetota; class Actinomycetes; order Mycobacteriales; family Corynebacteriaceae; genus Corynebacterium; species Corynebacterium sp. HMSC076G08. Next base: position 13,322 of record NZ_KV805063.1, read on the forward strand.
GGTGGTGTGATCGAAATACTTGGCAGGGATATGGGCGCAGCGCACGGTGCCGTCCTCCTCGGTCCACGTGACTTTCTCACGCGATGGGCGCAGCACGGGCACCGGGTGCTGGTCGGCGATGTGCACCAAGCCCACCACGCTGGCAAGGCCCTGGGTTGGGGGATGGGCTTGAAGCACCTGGCCTACCGTGCAGGGGCCGGACTGGGCGACGGCCGAGCGTATCGCCTCGTGCAATTCTTCGAAGTCAATCTCCGATTCACGCACCAGCTCATACAAGGCTTGCGGGTCTTCTGCCTCCGGTTGGTATGCCACCGGGGTTTCCTCCACGACTTCGCGGCCCGGGTTGGCCAGGCGGATGCGGGATACGGAGTGAATCGACATGCCGATGCGCTGCAGTGGTGTCTCCATCCGGTGAAAGGCCTTGAGTTCGGAGTTTTGCGCGGCATCGATGGCCATACCGCGGGCCTCCCGCAGTAGTTCAATCATGCGCCGATCCTCCGCGAACTGCTCGGAGGAGACGTAGTTGCGCAGGCTGCGTGCCAGCCCCGTCATGGTCTGGTTGACCTCGAAGCTGGTGTCCTCCATATCGCGAAAAAGCCTGCGCAGCTGCTGCCGCCTGTCCGGGGCTAGCGCCTGTCCGGCTTCGCTGTCGAGGACCTCCGTGATCCACTGGTCCAACCAGGCGCTGCGCTCCCTATCCATCAAGAGGGAATAGAAGCCGCGGAAACTGCGCCCGGCGTCCGACTCCGCAATGTGGTCCACGCCGTTGAAGATCTCCTCCAGCACTTCGCCGCGGTAGCCCTCTGGATCCAAAAGTTGGCGGCGCAGTTGGTGGTTGAGGGCTTCAAGCTCGTGGCGTACCCGGGCGAAATCGCTCGGCACGGCCATGGCCATGTTCAGCACGTCTTGGACGCGTTCTTCTGCCTCCGCGGCGGTGAGCCTTTCGAACTGCCCGCGGCGGGCTTTCTCAATTTCACGGTCGATGCGGTCGCGTTCTTCCTCCAAGCTGGCCACGCGGCTGGCGATGTCTTCGTTCGTATCCCGCGCTAGCCTCTGCAGCGCGGAGCTAATCGATTCCACGCGTGACGCCGTCACCGTGGTCACCGGTGCCTCCCAGCGCTCAATGGCTTCGAGCGCGGACAGGGCCTCCTCGCTGGGTTCGAGCGTTTCACCGTGGGAGCTCTTTCCGGATTTTCTGATGAGCCACCCGGCCTTGACCCAGTCATTGCAGTAATTCTGCGGCGTGCGAGGCATGGAAAACTCACTGGCCAACACCTCGAAATCGGTGACCATGAGCTCATACACCTCCGCCGCTGGGCGTGCCCTGGTGCCGCGCGGGAAGTACTCCGCGATCAACGCCAGAATCACGGGAGCGTTATCCGCGGCCAGGAGCCGGATCGCGGCGGAATCGCGCATCAAACGCCGCAGCGATAGGGCGCGTGCTTCAACAGACATGTCTTGATTCTGACAGGTGTGCCGGACATGCGCAGCGAAGACTGGCTCAAATATTCGAAGCCCGCTGTCTGGCATTCGACCTGCAGAGTGCAGGTCGAAATAATCACGCCCATGGCGGCGGGCCATGAGTGAAGCTTTAAGCTGCGTTCACCTGGTCGTCTTCTATCTCTACGCGGCCCATGAAATACCGGGAATGCGACTTTTTCAAGGATTCCAGGGAAGGTGCTGAAATATGGGCGATCTCAATATCAGGATCGTCGATCGCTGCTTCGCGGCGGAGGCGTTCCTTAAGCGCTTGCGTCGAGTCCGAGAATTGTTTGATGAAAGACTCGCCTGAGCGACGTTTGTAGATGATTATAAAATCAGTCATTGTGCTACTCCGATTCATCTGGCTGTCCAACAAGAATTTCAGTTGTGCACAGCCCCTAATCTAGTGGCACTCGGTCGTGCATGGGGGTGACTCTTACTGTTGTCGCAAGTGACTTGGCCAACCTGTTGAATAACAACGCCTCGGAAGTTGATTGGGGCGGCTAGCGCAAGAGCATGCAACTCGGTTATCCTTGAGGGAGGTTTCACTTGTAAGCGAAAGGCGTTTCAGGTGTAAGTGTCACGCTGGGAAAGGAGCGCTGATGACTGCCTCTGCACTCATCAACGATCGGCTCATGATCGAAGAAACTACTCTCGAAGAGCTGAAGTCGCTGCAGACTCTCGAGGCAGCGAGCTTTCGGGTAGCAGATAAGCACGGGCGCCCAGTCCCGTTGTCGCGTGATGTTCAGCGATTGATTTCTCAGGTCTTGGCTTCTGTTGCGCAGCGAGGGGAAGTCACAATCTCTCGCATTCCTGAGGAGCTCACCAGTACAGTAGCTGCCGAGCTGTTAGGCATCTCGCGTCCAACGCTCATGAAATGGGCAAAGGAAGGAAGGATAGCTACCCACAAGCGCGGAACACATACGCGGTTTAAGCGTGAGGATGTCCTGCAGTTGAAACGCCAGCGCGCTGAGGAACGCGTGAAAGCGTTCCAAGAATGGCGTGCATTCGAAGAGGAGAACGAGAGTTTCTTTTCACAGGCCTAGGTGCATTGAGAACTGCTAGAAACTGCACTGGGCTAACGCGGTTACTATCCTCGAGAACATGCCGCAAAAGGTATTCGTTGACGCAAACATTTTAGTGAGCCGTACAATCCTAGATTGGCTTTTTGCGCTGCAGATTTTATCTGGAGACATGTTTGTGTTCTATACGTCTCAAGACGTACTTGCGGAAACGGTACGGGCGATGCGGCGGAAACATCCCACAGCACCTGGGAGAATTATCAAGGACCGTGTCGAGAAGATCGGTGCGGTGATGGAGGAAATCATTGATGATTTTCCCGGAGACATGCCTTTCGACGGTTTGGATCGTCATGACTACCATGTCCACGCGGCGGCTTTCGCCTCACAAGCCGACATCATCCTTACTGATAACTCGCCCCAGGATATAACCATTACTGCCAGCGAGCAGCGCTACGAGATAATGAATGCGGATGCATTCCTCATGCTCATTCGCGATTCCGCTCCAAACTTAGTGATTGAATGTACGAGTCAGCAGCTGGAGTATTGGCAGAAAAGGAAGGGCTTTCAGGGCCTAGACGATGCGCTGAGGAGAGCGGGTTGCGACAATTTTGCCAGCGCTGTGCGTGAAGCCTTGCAGGCGCTCGCGCAGCGCTAGTTTCATCCGCTCAGCGCTTGTAGCCGCAGACTTTCCAGTGGTCGGTGGTGCTATAGCCCGCACTCTTAAGCCCTAACAAGCTCCTGCAGCGCATCGAGAGCCGCACGGGAGGCAGTGCCGTAGCGCTCGCGAAGGAAGCGGTGGGTGGCGTCGGGGTTGTCGAGTGACACGGATGTCTCGCTGAGGTTGTGTAGCTCTGATTCGCCGGCATCGGTCTTTTCCACTGACCAGAAGCTCTCCGGGCGCAGGCCCAGTTCGCTGGAGCGCTCAAGCACGCTGAAGGCGTGGGAGGCAAAGATGAGCTGCGCGCCGTTGACGTTGATGCTGGGCTCGCGGAAGGCATCGATGATGAAATCCAACAGCGCTGGGCGCAGGGCGGAATCCAGCTCATCAGCCACTAGGATCCCACCGCGGCGCAACGTGTCCAACACCAGGGGAGCGGTGGCCATCCAATTCTGCGTGCCCCCGGATTCATCGGTCAACTTCAGCGCGTAGTAGGAGTCACCAACTTTGTGCTCCACGATGATGGAGTGCAGTAGGGACTCGATCTCTGCATCGGAGTAAGCCTGGAACTCGTCTGGTCGGGGGATGCTGCCGGCGCTGCGGCTGAGCGCATCAATGACCGGGCGCATCTGGCGGAAGACGTGCTCGGGGATGTGGTCCTGGTTCAGCCGCACGGAGTGGATTCCCGAATCGGCCGCGCGCAGCAGCGCGGCAGCCTCATGCAGGTGCAGCTTGCCCTCACGGATGAGGGTGGTGATGCGGGAGGCAGTACTCATGGAGGTATGGCCGTGCGGCAGGTAGGACACGTCGTGCACCAGGGCGCGGGCCAGCGGGGCGAGGATGGGGTGCTCATCGCGCAGGCCAGCGGACAAGAGCAGCTCGGTGTCATCGATGGGGCCGAGCTTGGCGACGTCCCCTTCATCCATAAAGGACTTAGTCCACTGCACGTCCTCGCCGCGGGTCCGCACGAAGCAGGGGCTCCACCGAGTCGAGGGCACGCGGCTGAGCCATTCGGCATGCACGCCGGTAAAGCTCCACTGGAAGCCGTAGAGGTAGCGCACGCCGTCGAGTTCGAACTCCAGCTCAAAAGTGCTGGGCAGTCGCTGTGTGCGGGGGTTGAGGCGGTAGGGGGCGTGGGGGAGTTGGTTGGGTGGGGCGTCGGCAAGCCAGGCGGTGGCGGAGGACTCGATGGCGAGCAGAGCGAAAGCGAGGGCGTTGAGGATGCTGCTCTTGCCGGAAGCGGTGGGGCCGATGAGAACGGTGATGGGATCGCTAACCTGCGCCCAGCCTTCTTCCGGGGCGGTGGAGTGCTGCCAGTCGTGGTAGAGCGTGAGCGTTTGGGTGGCGCGGATGCTGCGGAAGTTGGACACGCTAAAGGAAAGGAGCCTCATGATCACGAGACTACAAGCTCCCAGATTCTTCATCAGATAAATCTGTCCTAGGTTCGGGCCCTGAGTTTTCGTTCTCGCCCCATGCCTTACCTCAGCCGGCGCTGGTAGCGTTTTAGTACGTACCGCAAAAGCAACCACAGGAGGCCGCATCCTATGGACAGCTCTATTACCGATCTGCTCTTATACATCGGTTTAGTGTTGCTCATGGTGGCCTACTGGACCTTTTACATCCAGTACGTGCGGCGGATTCCGCAATCTGAAGAATGGTACGACTCAGCCGAGCCGGACGGCGCAGAGAGCGATGGCCTCCTCTTTGTTTATCCTTATGGCACGCTCTTGATGGGCGCTGGCGGTGCCTTGGGGTTGGTTGTAAGTATGGGCCTTCCCGAGCCTGTCGAAAAAGTGTTAGGTGCTCTGTTCATGGCGGCCATGCTCATCGCACTCATTGGGTTTACGGGCGCGTTCGGGATTCCGCTTCCGTGGCCTTTTGTTCCGCATTGGGTCGTGGACATTCGCAAAGCAAAACGCGCTCGAAGGCGTGAGCGTAGACAAGCCTGGAAAAAGAGAGAGAAAAAATAAGCCTGGCAGCTTACTCAGCGGCTGAGGTCCCTGTGCAGTGGGTCTAGGGCTGAGCGTCGTCAGTTTTGTAGGTGAAAGTAGCGGCGATGCACGCTAGGCTTTTGGCATGAAGTATCGGAACGTTCAGATCAGCTCCGTCGCGGCGCTTGTCATGAGCCTTTTAGGCACGGCGTTCTTTGCTTTGGGGCGGGTCATATTTGGTGTCGGCGGATGGCTCGCATTCTTTACCCTTCCGGCCGGCGGCATCGTGGTCCTTGCGCTGTTAGTTTTGTGGCTCATCCCCGTACGTACCCCGAAGGAAGATGAAGGGGGCGGAACGTACAAGGCCTTCGGGTGGCGCGAGTCGTGGGCATTCATTGCTGTGACCGTGTTCCTCTTCCTTGCTGGCTTTTTTATCGTAGATCTCGGCGATACCGACGAGAGCGTGAAATCCGCCTTCACCCAGATTGTCGGTCGGTGGGCCCTAGACCTGTCCTCGATACTCTTTTGGCTCAGCGTTTTCGGGGTGATCGCCTCCTACGTTATCGGGGTCGTTGTGTCGGTGAAGGGGCAGAAGGTCGCTGACGAAGACCAGGCGCAGAGTTCAGGCCCGGGAGACCTGGACGAGGCAAACCTTGGCGAGGATCTCAGCCAGGACGAGCCCTAAATTGCCGTTTTCTGGGCCTGCCGATTAATGTTGCTGGGAGCGGATTCGCTGCCGTACGTGGCGCACCGGCTGCGCGCTGGTGTGGGTTGCGTGGGTAGGGAATACGCGGGGCTATAGCTCAGTCGGTTAGAGCTACGGACTCATAATCCGTTGGTCCCGGGTTCGAGCCCCGGTGGCCCCACAATTCAGAGCTTCTATGCTCTCCTTTAAGCAGGTGTTTCGCGATCGATCCAACATTGAGATGTTCACATGTCTTGGGCCTGTTGTACTCTTAGCGGGAAGTGGAAGGAGGGCAAGCATGGAGCAATTTACGGCGCGGCAAATCGCCGAATGGTTTGTAGCGTGGGCTGATGAAACTGATGATGCTGACATTACGCAGCTCAAACTTCAAAAGCTTCTCTACTACGCCAAAGGGCTGCATATGCGCTCCTCCGACGGCCTGCCGCTTTTTCCTGAACGAATGGAAGCCTGGGCTCATGGTCCAGTAGTCGTGGACGTCTACCATGACGTTAAGCACTACGGAAAGCTTCCTATAGACCCCGATGAGTTCGTCTCGGATGATTTCGACTGGGATGATTACCGCGACGTTGAGCAGGACTTGATTGAGGTATGGGATAAGTATGGCCCCTACTCTGCATGGGCTCTGCGGAATAAAACCCACACCGAGTCGCCGTGGAAAAAGAACTTCGTGGAGGGCAAACGCGGGTTAGAAATAACTGATGCCGATCTGAAGAACTACTTCTGCTAGCTGTGGGCACGAAAAGTAAACGACGGGGGAGTAGGCCAACCAGAGGGGTGAGGAGCGCCCCAGATTCAAGCGTCGTGGATGCTCTTCGTAGCTCGCGGGCTGACTATCCGCTCCTGTCAACGCGATTCCTGCAGCAGGGGTGGGGCTTCGAAGAACTAGATGATTCAATGCGCGCAGAGTTTCTGGAAAAGTGGCACAAGCGGTCAGTGCTTTCATGGAAAGAGCTGGCACAGCATCCCAGGCACGGACTCGGCTCAGAGTTTATTCCGGCAAGCGCTATCAAGCCTCAGATTCCGCGGCAATTTCAGGATGTGGAGAAATTCCGGGTTTACCGTCACAAAGGGAATCTTCCTTTCGCGGGCTGGAAAGACGGGGAAGTGTTTTATGTCATTTGGATTGAGAAAGCCTACAACGAGCTCTACATGCATTAGCTCATTTTCTGAGCCTTAGCGGTCCGCCAGCTAGGCGGCGCATTGCAAGGAATAGCTCCTCAATGCGAGAGATTGCTTAGCACCCGATACGATGACCACCATGAGCGTTGTCGAGATGGACCCGTTGATCGAGTCGCTGTACTACTGGTCCGACATCATAGGTGTCCTCCTCATGGGCATCATCGGTGGCACCATGGCCCGGCAGCGCGGCTATGACATCGTGGGTTTCTTCTTCATCGCGATGTTCTCTTCCCTCGGCGGCGGCATGATCCGTGACGTGCTCATTAACCGCGGCACCGTCGCCGCAATGAGCCAGCCGGAGTATCTCTACCTGGCGTTTACTGGCGCCATCATCGCCCGCTTCGTCTACTTCAAGGGCAAAACGTGGGACTACGTGCAGTCGCATGGTGATGCGGTGGTCTCGGCCCTGTGGGCGTCGACAGGCGCGCTCAAAGCCATCGCCTACGGCCTGCCCCTGATTCCCTGCATCATGATGGGCGTGTTCACGGCGACGGGTGGATCCATGATTCGTGATATTGCCATGGGGCGCGAGCCCGCCGTCTTTGGTGATAACACCCCCACCGTGATCCCCGCGGTGGCCTGTGCGCTGGTGGTCTTGGGTGCAGACTCGGCCGGCTACTTGGCCTGGGGGGTTATTCTCGGGCCGGTCGTATCCTTTGTCCTCACGATGCTGGGCATCTGGGCCGGGTGGCGCGTGCCTGCGCGTCAGGAGTGGGCGCCGGTCAATGACACCGCGGCCTACGTCATGGTCATGGCGCGCAAGGCAGAAAGCAAGGGGCGTGCCGTAGGACGTCGTCTAGAGCCCACGAAGCTTCGCTCCTGGCGCCACAACCAGATGGAAAAGGCCCTGCAACGCCGCATCGAGCGCGAAGTCCGAGCCGGCAAGCGCCGTGCGGAAGCCGCCATCGATGCCTCCGAATTCCTCGACTCCTTCAACGAGGAAGTCGCAGAGATGTCGGAGATGATGGAGCCGGCCGTTGCGGAAGCGGAGTCCTCCGACTTCGGTGTGGACCTAAGCGGTGACTCCTACGAGGAACAGAGCGCTGAGGGGCCAACGCCGCGCGAGCTTTTGGATCGCATCTTGGCCGATGATCAGCTCACCGATGAATTGGTGGAAAGACTCATGCGCCGATATGAAAAAAGAGATGATTAGAACCTGAGAAATGCTTTAATCTAGTGATGAAAGTGAGGTGATGGACGCGTGACGTCGAGGCGTTCTTTTCTGGGCATGCTCGCGGCGCTGGCGGTGTCGGGCGTTGCGGCCCCCACGCTGGCGGGTTGCGGAACGGAACCGGAGCGCATGGATACCTCGGGAATGAATCTCATTACTACCGATATCTCGGAGCCGCAGCGCTCCCTCATCCCGGCCGATTCCAACGACGTGCCAGGCCAAACCATCATCAACCTGGTGTACTCGGGCCTGATGTACCTGGATAAGGACGGCGGCGCCCATTACGACATGGCGGAATCCGTCACGCAGGTTGATGACACCACGTTTGACGTGCAGATTCGTGAAGACGCGGTGTTCTCCGATGGCTCGAAGGTCAGCGCGCAGGACTTCGTCGATACGTGGAATACGGCAGTGCGCCAGTCCCTGCTTTCCGCACATCACTTTGCGCCGATTCTCGGTTTCAATGAAGGCAGGAAGGAGATGCGCGGGCTGACGGTGACGGGGGAGAAGTCCTTCCGCATTGAGCTCTCGCGCCCCACGGCGGGCTTCATTGAACGCTTGGGTTATTCCGTCTTTTTCCCCATGCGCTCTGCGGATCAGGACAAGCTGAGTGAGCGCGGCACGGACCCGATTGGCAGCGGGCCATACCTGTTGGCCTCGTGGGAACGTGAGAAGGCGTTGACCCTCGTGCCGAACCCGCGTTATAAAGGGCCGCGACACCCGCAGAATGAGGGCATTAAGTTCGTCGTGTACGCCTCGGAGGAGCAGGCCTACGAGGATCTTGTGGCGGGCCGGCTGGACGTGCTGACGCGCATCCCGGCGGAGAAGCTCGGAAGCTTCGAAAAGGAGCTCGGCGCGCGGGCCCTTACTAAGCCTGGCGGTTCGATCATGGAGATCACCATTCCCGCCAACGATGCCAATTTCCGCGGCGAGGCTGGCCGCCTGCGCCGCCGGGCCCTGTCCATGGCGGTAGACCGAGAAAAGATTGCGCGGGACATCTTCCACGACCGAGTGACTCCGGCCAACAGCTTCGTAGCGCCGCTCTTCGGCTCCCCACCGCCTGCGCCGGAAGGTGCTGACGTGCTGACCTACCAGCCGGATAGAGCCCGCGAGCTGTGGGAACAGGCGGAGAAGCTAGACCCCTTTAAGGGGACGTTCAGCATCGCGTTTAACGCCGATGGCGGCCACAAGACGTGGGTCGATGCGGTGGCTCAGCAGGTGACGGATACCCTCGGTGTGCTCGCCGAAAGCAAGGAATTTGGGACCTTGAAGGAATTGCGTCGAGAGGTCACAGCGCGGCACATTACCGGTGCTTTCAGGACGATTTGGCAGGCGGAATTTCCGGATGAGTCGACCTTCCTGGTGCCGCTGTTTGCCTCCTATTCCTCAGAAAACGAGTCAGGTTTTCGCAGCACCGAATACGACGAGTTGCTGAAGAAGGTAGGCCAGGCGAAGGACCGGGAGGAGGCCCAGGAGTACTACTTGCAGGCCCAGGAGCTGTTGCTGGAGAAGATGCCGGCGATTCCGCTGTGGACGACTAAGGCATTCAGCGCCTACGGCAAGGACATCATCCCTGCTGGCTACACGTGGAAGCCCACTCCGAACTACTATCTCATCCACCGCGCTTGAGATTCCAAGGGTTCTGTCAGGCTGTAGGACTAGGCTTGGCGCAATGCTGAAGTATTACTTTTTCGCCATTTGGCAGGCCTTCGTTGACCATGGTTTGCCACTGCTAGGAATGCTGCTGTTGGCGATTCTCATCCCGCGCATCGGCCGCTTGGCGGTGCGGGTTATTGAGTCCCGCCTCGATGAAAACCAAGAGTCCACCAAGGCGCGCTTGGCGCTGGCCGGCGCGCTGGTCTATGTGGCACAGGCGGTGGCGTACTTCCTGCTCGTGTTGGCGGCGCTGGCCAACGTTGGAGTGCCTCCCCTGGGCGCGGCCATCCCGGCAACCGTGGTCTCGGCTGCCGTCGGTTTCGGCGCCCAGTCGATCATCGGTGATTTCCTCGCCGGTTTCTTTATCCTCTCGGAAAAGCAATTCGGTGTGGGTGACTATGTCAGCTTCGACGGAGTGACCGGCGTGGAGGGCACCGTCGTTTCGCTGACCTTGCGCACGACGACGGTGCGTACGCCGACCGGTGAAGTTGTCATGGTGCCGAACGGTTCGGCGGGCGTGGTCACAAATTACTCGCAAGAGTGGTCGCGCGCGGTGGTGGATATTGCCATCCCGGTCCATGAGGGCGATTCCGTGCAGGAGCTGACCGAACAGGTAGAGAAGATTTCACAACGCGCCATCGATACCCCGGACATCCGCGCGGACGTGGCTGGTGAGCTCGACGTTCTGCCCGCTACTGGGTTGGTTGCTCCCACGGTGGCCGGCCAGCCATGGCAGGTGAAGTACCGCGTCTTGGTGCAGGTCAACCCCGCACGCCAGTGGGCGGTGGAGCGCGCGATCCGCTCGGCGCTGCTTTCTTCCTTCTGGGATCTGTACAAGCTGCCTAACGCTGAAAACGTCGCGGGTGAAGTCCTGGAGGTGCTGGGCGGCGCGGTGGATGCCGATGCCCCCACCACCGTCATGCCGGCGGCAGGCGCTAACACCGAGTCGAGACAAGAGAGCTCGGCGTCCGAGACGGAAGCTATCGCCGCTGACGCTGTCGCTGACGCGGCCGCCGAAGCGCAAGACAGCAAGGATGACGGCCCAGGGCGCCCGGCCTATTCGGCCGAACCCGACGACGAGGAAGAGGATGATTACGGCCGCGGTATCTGGCGCGCGGATAAGCCGGAGAACAAGTGGGACTCCTTCTGGACGCTTGGCGGGCGCGTGCGTCGCTCCACCACAGGGCTTATCGCCGGGCTCGGCGCGATCAGTGTGCTGCTGTTAGCGTCCGCCAACCCAGACGGCGTGGAGAATGCCGGGTGGCTATCACCCTCGCGCTGGATGGGACAATCAGAGACAACGTCCGAGTCCACTCAGCCCTCCGAACCTTCGCCAACGCCACAAACCGCGCCACAGGACGAGCCTACCTATGTCTCGACGCCCGAGGAGCCGGTGGAAAGCGTGCAGGGCACAGTCACTGAAAACACCCCGGACAGTGAAGCCGTCTACGCACCTGTGAATCCAGGGGAACCGACAACCCAAACACCAGCGGAGGAAGGGGTCTCCGAAACTCCCGCGCCCACTGAGGGCGCACAGGCTACCGCTACTGAAGGGGCCTCGGAGCCTTCCGCCGAGATGTAGACCCGAAGGGGGCCGAGAGGCGCTGCACAGAGAGAGGTGAGAGAGACGCTTGGAGAGGGCGCACGAGAGATATGAGTGATAGGGAAGTGCAGCGGCGTAATGCGCTACACCTTATGTATCGGCCCATCGCCACCGATCGTTAACGCAAGCAAGCTAGCTCACAACTCCCGCGCCCGGCCTATAGGTCAGCGCATGCGCCTGCCTCACGGGGGAACCCGGCCTGAGTACATCATCCACGCGCAGCCAGTGCATCTGCGCCTCCTCGCGGCTCAGCGTGACGAAGCAATAGCCGTGGCTATCCAGCTCGACGTGGTGGCACTGCGGGTTGGCCTGGCGTAATACCTGTTCGGCAAGGCGGGAGACAGTATTGCCCGCGCGTAGGTTGAGCGCCTCGTTGATATTGGGCGCCGACACGGACCCGCACACCATCTCCGCGGCAACCACCTCCTCGCCCTTGCTAATCGTATGCGCCCATTCGGTGTGGATATCGCCGGTGAGGAACAGGGCGTGGGCAGGGGAGGCGCGGAGGGCGTCGATAAGCGCGCGGCGTTCTGCGGAGTAACCATCCCACTGGTCCCCGTTGACGGGAATCCCTGTGATGTTCTTCGTCAGGGCAGCAGCCACCTGTGCGGTCAGCGAATTCTCCTGCAGTGACACCAGGTTCAGCGGGGCAAACATCACCGAATTGCCCAGCAGATTCCACGTGGCCTGCGAGGTCTCAATCTTTCCCAGCAGCCAGTCATACTGCTCCGAGCCCAGCATGCTCCGGCCCTCTTTCATAAACGCCACCGGGTTCCATTGCGCCTGCTGGTCGCGGTAGGTGCGCAGGTCCATCATGGTCAGCTCCGCCAAATCGCCGAAGGTCAGTGAGCGGTACAGATGCCCGTCCTCGGAAGCCGCGGTGGCGCGCACGGGCATCCACTCGAAATAGGCGCACATGGCCGCCGTCTGCCGCTCCTGCCAGCTTCCTTCCGTGGCGGGGTCGTGGTTCTCCGCGCCGCCGGCCCAGTTATCGTTGGCCGTTTCATGGTCATCCCACACCACGATCCACGGCAGAGCGGCATGCGCTGCCTGCAGGTCGGGGTCGGTGCGGTAGCGCCCGTAGCGCGTGCGGTAATCCGCCAGCGTGGTGATCTCGTGCGCTGGGTGGTGCAGGCGCACCGGCCCAAACCCGGAGTATTCGCCGGCGGCGTACTCGTAGATGTAATCGCCTAAGAACACCATGTAATCCAGCTGCCCGGAGTGCGCGCGCTGGGCGATGTCCGCGTAAGCGCTGAAGAAGCCCGACTCCCAGTTCGCGCAGGAGGCGACCCCAAACGTGAGCTGCTCCGGCGAGGAGGTGGCCGCAGGTGCGGTCTTGGTCCGCCCGATGGGGGAGGAGACACCATCGACGAGGAAGCGATAAAAATACACGGTGTCCGGCTGCAGGCCGTGCGGGTCCACGTGGACGGTATGGTCACGGCTTGCGGAGGCAACCACAGTGCCGCGCTTGACGACGTCCCTCATCTCCCCATCCGCTGCCACCTCCCACTCCACGGTGACCGAGGGCCCTACGCCGCTGCCCGGCAGTGCCTCCTCGGTGGGCGTGATGCGCGTCCAGAGGATGACTGAATCCGGAATCGGATCGCCGGATGCCACTCCGTGCACGAAGGGCAGCGTGCCCGCGGGCGGCTCTACTAGCCCGAGGGAGGAGGTGGACGTGGGATCGGCTGCCGAGGCTGAAGAGGCGACGAGGGAGGCAGCGGTGGCTGTGGCTAATCCGGAGGCGTGGAGGAGGCGGCGACGAGTTAGAGAGCGGCGCATGGCTCTACGGTTTCTCCGCTGAGGCGGTGTCGCAACTTGGGGGCAGAGAATTCGCCCGCCGGTCAGGTGTGGTTTTCCGTGGCTTCACGTGTGCTTTACCCCTTGGGGTGGAGTAATTTCTTGCGGGGTGAGTTACGGGCTATAACTTATGCTTATGAAGAAGTTCTCTCGTGCGGTTCTCGCCGCCTCTGTCTCTGTTTCTCTCTCCCTGTCCGTTGTCGTCCCCGCTCAGGCGGAGACCGGTGCTTCCTACGAGGAGGCCCCCACCGCGGTTTCCTCTCCGTCTGATACGGGCGACCTCGAGTCCGGCCTGTCTTCGGAGCTGGATGTTGAATCCTCCAGCAAGGAGCTGGGCTCCTCCACCGAAGGCACTGGCTCCTCCAGCAAGGAGGAAGATGACGCCGAATTCGAGCAGTCTTCCCAGGGTGAGAGGATTGCCTTGGGCCTGGGCATTAGCGCAGCGCTTCTCGCGGCCATCGCCGGCGGCGTGTTCTGGGCCGTGCAGCAGGGAATCATCCCGAACCCGCTGCCGGGCGTGATTCCTTCGCCGAAGGCACAGGAGCCCGCACCTGCTCCGGCACCTGCACCTGCCCCCGCACCGCAGCCAGCTCCGGAACCGGCTCCTGCGCCGGCTCCCGCCCCTGCGCCTGCACCGAAGCCGGCACCTGCCCCCGCACCGAAGCCGGCACCGGCTCCGGCCTACTACTCTCGCTGCGCCGATGTGTGGAACGCGCTGGGCCGCCCCATCTACCCGAGTGACCCGGGCTTCCGTTCCAAGTTTGACCGCGATGGTGATGGCGTAGGCTGCGAGCGCGATCCTCGTTAAGCTGGAGCGCATGAGCGCTTTTTCTTCTCTTGAATCCTGGCCCGTCGATACCGTTGCCGGTGCCTTGCTGCACCGCGGCGAGGTAGTAGAACAGGTCGGTGATGTCTCCCGCCGCTTCCCGGTGGCGTCTGTGACCAAGCTGGTGGCCGCCTATGGGGTGATGGTGGCAGTAGAGGAGGGCGCTGTGGAGCTGGATCAGGCAGCCGGTCCTGAAGGCTCCACGCTGCGACACCTGTTGGCCCATGCTTCGGGCGTGGGCTTTGATACCCGGGAGTCTCAAAAACCGGTAGGAGAGCGCCGTATCTATTCCTCGGCGGGCTATGAGTGGGCTGCCGAGGTAGTCGAGGCTGCTACCGAGATTCCTTTTGCTGACTACCTTGCGGAAGGCGTGTGCGCTCCGCTGGGTATGCAGGCCACCACCCTGGAAGGCTCGGCCGGGCACGGGCTGGTCTCTAGTGTGGAGGACCTCTCCGCCTTTGCCGCCGAGGTGTACGCGCCGCGCCTGCTCGATCCCGCCACCGTGGAAGAGATGCGCAGCGTCCAGTTCCCGGGGCTGCGCGGGATTGTGCCGGGCTACGGCAGCTTCAAGGACTGCACGTGGGGGCTGGGCTTTGAAATCCACGGCGAGAAGAAGCAATGGATGGGCGGCTTGCCCGCCGATGCCGTGGGGCATTTCGGCATGAGCGGCACCTACCTGTGGGTGGCCGGTGAGTGGGCGATGGTGGCGCTCACGGATCGCGACTTTGGAGACTGGTGCAAGCCGCTGTGGGCGGAGGCCAATACGGCGATCTGGGAGGAATGCCAGGCGCGCTAGTCGTAGCCGCGGTGAAGAATTCGAGCGTCGCCGCGGCGCACCGACAGGCGCCACAACGGGGGTAGTGGGGCACCTGTGGCGACCGCGCGCACATGATGCTCGTGAGTGTTTGTGTGGCACATGTGATTAATGGGGTGAATTTTCGGGCGAAAGTCTCAACCTGATATTGAGGCAGCGGGGGCTTAAGTGCAGGTTGAGGGTTGTTGTGGCCTAAGTGGCGGGGGAAAATCGTGGGCACACAACGACGCGCCGAGTGGCCACATACCGTGGCCACACCAATCGGTGTTCGCGCCTCGGCGCGAGTGGCGTGATGAAGACAAGTTCGTAGGGGAAGACGAAGCTCGTCTTGCGTCGGCACATGCCGGCGTGCCATCACTCGCACGTCAAAGGAGTTTAAGGAGTGAATCAACGCGTTCACCCGCAGGTAGCCGGTGCAACCGCGCCGGCCCCTTCAGCCAGCCCACTTGGCAGCCCAGCGGATACGTGGCCCAACCGCGCCTGCGGTGAGGTCTGCACCGCCGTGCTGCAGATCTCGGGCATGCCGCGCAGCCTGCGCCCTGCCATCGAGCGCGCAATGGCGCGCTGTATTCGCAGCGAAAGCGAATTCATCGTCCCCGGCGATGACCCGCTGACCGCCCAGTGGTGCACCCGCTGGCGCCGCGACCCGCTGTGGAACGTTGTCGGCATAAAAGCCGACAACGCAGGCTGCACCGGAATCGGTTGCCAGCAAGTGCTCACCGGAACGCCCAGCGAACTAGAAGCGCTGGGCCGCGCGGTGGAGATGCTGGCGGGGGAGTACGGTTTTCGGGGCGTCGTCAAGCGTGCGGTCTAAGTCGGTGAAGGCCTAGTCCGCGAAGGGATCGAAGATGCGCTCCGGCAGGTCCGCCACGGAGTCAATGATTCGCGTCGGGCGGAAAGGATAGCGCTCGATGATGCGGTCATCGCTGATGCCGGAGCGCACCAGGATGCTGCGCATGCCGGCCTCGAGGCCTGACTTGACGTCGGTATCCATGCGGTCACCGATCATGATGGTGTTTTCCGAGTGTGCGCCGATGTTGTTCAAGGCGCTGCGCATCATGACCGGATTCGGCTTGCCCACGTAGTAGGGCTCGCGGTTGGTCGCCGCGGTGATGAGTGCGGCCACAGCACCCGTGGCCGGCAGCACGCCCTGCGGCGCGGGGCCCGTGACGTCCGGGTTAGTGGCAATGAAGCGCGCGCCGTTGCGGATGAGATTGATGGCCGTGGTGATGGCTTCAAAAGAATACGTGCGGGTCTCACCCAAGACGACGAAATCCGCGTCCCGGTCATTGAGGATCCAGCCGGCCTCGTGCAGCGCGGTGGTCAGGCCGGACTCGCCCACGACATAAGCCGTGGACAGCCCCGCCTGGTTGGAGAGGAAGGCCGCGGTGGCCGTCGCCGAGGTCCAGATGCGCTCCGCCGGGATATCCAGGCCGGTGTTCTGCAGGCGTGCGGACAGGTCCCGCGGGGTGGACATCGAGTTATTGGTCAGCACCATGTACTCGATGTTGTTGTCCTTCAGCGCCTGGATGAATTTATCCGCGCCGGGAATCATCTCCCCTTCCTTGATGAGGACGCCGTCCATGTCAGAGAGGTAAGAAATCACGAGTGTTCCTCCACGTAGTCAGCAAGTTCGCCCACCGTGGTTACGGAGAGCATGGTTTCTTCATTAAGGCGGACCCCGGAGGCTTCCTCGAGGCGCACGGCTAATTCGATGCGCTCGAGTGATTCAACCCCCAGGTCCTCCAGCTTTGCTTCGCGCTCTAGGCCTTCCTCCACGCCGGTCACCTTCGTGATGAGGCGCGTCAGTTCGCTATAGGCGTCGCCGGTGGGTGCAGAATCTTGCTCTTGTGCCGGCGCGGAGCCGAAGCAGGCTTGGAGTTGCGCTGAAAGGTCATTAGCCATGGGGCCCAGTCTAGTATTGAAATGTCATGGTTATTCGAGCACGTTCCTCCGCCGTCGCCCGCAGCTGGTCGCGCCGGGTTCGCCCCCGCATGCGCGCCATCGAGCACGCCGTCCACAACGAGCTGCATGATCTCACTACTGAACCGGGCCTGACTGCGGTGAGCGACTCGGGCTTCGTCGACAACGACGGCGTGCGCGTGGCGTGGTACGAGGTGGGCCCTGCGGACGCGGAGGTCACCGCGGTCTTCATCCACGGCTATTGCCTGTCTGCTGAGAGCTTCTATTCCCAGGTCAACGACGTGCGCCGCAACTATCCCACGGTGCGCTGCCTGCTTGTCGACGTTCGCGGCCACGGCCAATCCACCCACGTCGCCCCCGCGCAGTGCACGGTTCGGGGCGCGGCCGACGATGTGCTGGCCGTCATCGCTGAGCGTGCCGCCGAGGGGCCGTTGGTGCTGCTTGGGCACTCGATGGGCGGAATGATTGCGCTTAACCTGCTGCGCCGCGCACCGCGCCAGATCTTTGACCGCGTTGAGGGGATGGCGCTGGTGGCCACCTCTATGCAGCGCTTTGCCGCCGCAGGCGTGGCTCGCATCTTGGAATCGAAGACCCTCGGCGCGGTCTACCGCGCGTGCTTGAAGCTGCCCCGTCGGCTCAACCGGGTGCGCTTTGAGGTAGCGGCTGTCATCGCCCCGGCTTTCGCGGCGCTGCTGCAGGGCTTCCCACAAATGGACAAGCTGCAATTCCACGTGGCGATGCTGCTGGATACGCCGATGTCGAGCTATGCGGGCTTCTTCGATGACTTGGTGGAGCACTCTGAGTTCGGCGCAACGGCCCGGCTGCGCAGCGTGCCGGGCGAAATCGTGGTGGGCCAGCATGACATCGTGACCCCGCACCGCCAATCGGAGGTGATTGCCCGCCACTGGCCGGACTCCACCCTGACCGTCGTCGACGGTGCTGGCCACATGGTCATCTTGGAAGAGCCCAGCGAGGTCTCCAAGGCCTTGGGCCGGGTCCTCGATCGCGTGCTCGGTGGCGACTAAGCCGCGCTAATGCCGGCTAAGTCCTTTGTCGACAGCGGCAGGGCCTTTTGTTGGCGGTGGCTGAGCCCCGCGCGGTGGTCGAACTACCCGTTCTGCCAAAGATAGAGCCTCAAGATCTGGCCAGAACTTTGGCAACAACGACAGTTGCCGCCCCTCGGTTTAGGTAAGAAGAATGCCCCTCCTGCCCGAGGTGGGGCAGAAGGGGCTGGAGGGCTTGGGGCTGTTAAGCCCTAAGCCTTAGTCCTCGTCGGAGGACGTAGAGATGGTGGCGGTCGGGTCGTCGAGCTTCAGCTCGCGAGCTGCCTTCTCCACGGTGCTGCGCTCCACCTTGTCCTCGCGGGCCAGGCCCTCGAGGACGGCGACGACGATGGACTCGGCGTCGATGTTGAAGTAGCGGCGAGCGCCTTCGCGGGTATCGGAGAATCCGAAGCCATCTGCGCCCAGGACGATGTAGTCGCCCGGGACGTAGGGGCGAATCTGCTCCTGCAGGTCCGTAGCGAAGTCGGAGACACCGACGAACGGCCCCTCGAAGCCCTTGAGCTGGGAGGTAGCGAAAGCCTCGGTCGGCTCCGTGCCCTTGCGCAGTGCCTCCTGGTTACGGGCGGCGCCGTCGCGAGCCAGGTTGACCCACGAGGTGACGGAGAACAGCGAAGCCTTGACATCGAAGTCCTCAGCCAGGATCTCCTGGGCGCGCAGGGCCTCGTACATGCCCACACCGGAGGCCAGGATGTTGGCTGGGATGGAGCCGGACTCGGCGGTGTTGTAGTGGTAGATGCCCTTGTGCAGGCCCTCGACGTCGAGGTTCTCCGGCTCAGCAGGCTGCTTGACCGGCTCGTTGTACACGGTGATGTAGTACATGATCGGCTCGTTGTCCTCGCCGTACATGCGCTCAATACCGCGCGGAACCAGGTGAGCGATCTCGTAGCCGAAGGCCGGGTCGTAGACCTCCACGGCCGGGTTGGTCGACGCCAAGATCGGGGAGTGGCCGTCCATGTGCTGCAGGCCCTCACCGGTCAGGGTGGTGCGGCCGGCGGTCGCACCGATGATGAAGCCGCGGCCCAGCTGGTCGGCAGCAGCCCAGAAGGCATCGCCGGTGCGCTGGAAACCGAACATCGAGTAGAAGATGTACAGCGGAATCATCGCCTCGCCCTGGGTGGCGTAGGAGGTAGCAGCCGCGGTGAAGGAGGCTGCGGCACCGGCCTCGGAAATGCCCTCGTGCAGAATCTGACCATCCGTGGCCTCGCGGTAGGAGAGCATGAGGTCGTGGTCCACCGGAACGTAGTTCTGGCCACGCGGGTTCCAGATCTTGAGAGTCGGGAACCAAGAGTCCATACCGAAGGTGCGGGCCTCATCCGGAATGATCGGCACGACGCGCTTGCCCAGCTCCTTGTCGCGCATGAGCTCCTTGAAGGTACGCACCAGCGCCATGGTGGTGGCGACGTCCTGCTTGCCGGAACCCTTGCGGACCGAGCGCAGCTTGGACAGATCCGGGGTGGTCAGCGTCTCGAAGTTCTCACGACGTTCCGGCAGGAAGCCGCCCAGCTCTTTACGACGCTCCAGCATGTACTTGATCTCCGGAGCATCCTTGCCCGGGTGGTAGTACGGCGGCAGGTACGGATCGGCCTCGAGCTGCTCGTCGCTGATCGGGATGCCCTGCTTATCGCGGAAGAGCTTGAGATCCTCCAGCGTCAGCTTCTTCATCTGGTGGGTAGCGTTGCGGCCCTCGAAGTTGTGGCCCAAGCCGTAGCCCTTAATGGTGTGGGCCAGGATGACCGTCGGGCGGCCGGTGCCCGCGTAGCTCAACGCCTTGTCGTATGCGGCGTAGATCTTGCGGTAGTCGTGGCCACCGCGGCGCAGTGCCCAAATCTCATCATCGGACATGTCCTCCACCAGCTTGAGCGTGCGCTCATCGCGGCCGAAGAAGTGCTCGCGCACGTAGGCGCCGTCGTTAGCCTTGAAGGTCTGGTAGTCACCATCAGACGTGGTGTTCATGATGTTGACCAGGGCGCCGTCCTTGTCGGCTTCCAGCAGCTTGTCCCAGCCGCGGCCCCAGACAATCTTGATGACGGACCAGCCGGCACCGCGGAAGAAGGACTCCAGCTCCTGAATGATCTGGGTGTTACCGCGCACCGGACCATCGAGACGCTGCAGGTTACAGTTCACCACGAAGGTCAGGTTATCCAGCTCATAGAGGGAAGCCATCTGCAGCAGACCACGGGACTCCGGCTCATCCATCTCGCCGTCGCCGAGGAAGGCCCAGACATGCTGCTTGGAGGTGTCCTTGATGCCGCGGGTCTCCAGGTACTTATTGAAGCGTGCCTGGTAGATAGCGTTAATGGGGCCAAGGCCCATGGACACGGTGGGGAATTCCCAGAAGTCCGGCATCAGGCGCGGATGCGGGTAGGACGGCAGGCCCTTGCCCTCACCGCGCGAGTGCTCCTGGCGGAAACCGTCGAGGTCTTCCTCGGTGAGGCGGCCCTCCATGAAGGCACGTGCGTAGACACCCGGTGACGCGTGGCCCTGGAAGAAGACCTGGTCACCGCCGGAGGGATCATCCTTGCCTTTGAAGAAGTGGTTCAGGCCCACCTCATACAGCGGGGCAGCACCTGCGTACGTGGAAATGTGTCCACCGACGCCAATGCCCGGACGCTGTGCGCGGTGCACCATGATGGCCGCGTTCCAGCGGATCCAGCGGCGGTAGCGCTTCTCCAGTTCCTCATCGCCCGGGAACTCCGGCTCGAGGGAGGTCGGGATGGTGTTGACAAAATCCGAGGACGTCAGGGACGGCAACGGCACGCGCTTAGCGGTAGCGCGCTCAAGGAGACGCAGCATGAGGTAGCGGGCGCGCTCCGGATCGGACGAGTCCAGCAGACCGTCGAGGGAGTCCATCCACTCGCGGGTTTCCTCTGGGTCGGAGTCATGCAGGTATGCTGCCACGCCATCGCGAACGATGGGGAAGTTGGAGTCACCGTTGTGGGCGTCCAAGTCGGCCATTAAATCCTCCTGGTTCGTAGTACAAAGATCTGCTCCTAGGATACGCGCCGCATTCAAGGAGGGGCATTTGGAGGCCCTCAGGGGTGGTTTCATGGGGGAAAATGTCCACCGCTGGTGAAGATAGGGGGAGGTTCGACGCGAAAAAGTGCACCGTAGACGTTAAAATACTCTGCATGACATCAACTACTTCATCGGAAGGAACTCAGCGAGTGACGGGATTTGCAGCCAAGCTCGGCATCGAAGAGGGACAGATTGCTCTGGAGCTTGGCTGGGACGAGGACTGTGACTCCACGATTTCTGAGTCCATCGAGGACGTGTTGGGGGAGGATTTCCTCGATGAGGAGACCGACGAGCTGTGTGACCTCGTGCTGCTGTGGTGGCGCGCGGAGGACGGCGATTTGGTCGATGGGCTGGTCGATGCCACCCGTCCCCTGGGTGATTCCGGCCGTATCTGGCTGCTGACCCCAGGCGCTGGAAAGCCGGGCAACCTCGAGCCCGGTGAGATCTCCGAATCCGCACAGCTGGCCGGTCTGGTGCAGACCAAGGCTGAGCGCCTCGGCGAGTGGCAGGGTTCCTGCCTTGTAGCCCGCGGCTACACCAAGAAGCCTTAAGGGCTACCGCAGGATATACCTGCTCACGCGGCATTCGCAGCGGCGAATTACACCCCGATTTGTTGCTGCGGGTGCCCATGGGCTAGTCTTGTTCGAGCGCACCAAGTGTACTGCGGCTTTAGCTCAGCTGGAAGAGCAACTGGTTTACACCCAGTAGGTCGGGGGTTCGATCCCCTCAGGCCGCACCAAATGAAACCCCTTTCCGTTAAGTCGGAGAGGGGTTTCGTCGTGCTCGGAGGCCGGTGCTCTAGGGGTTGAGGGCCGCTTTGATGGTCGGTGTAGATGCGGACTGCTCCGGCTGCTTTGAGTTGGGTGTGTTGGCGTTCGGGGTTTTGGTCGGTAGTGCTGACGCGGGCGTAGCCGATGATTTGGCCGGCAATGCCCGTGGAGTGTTCGGTTGGGTATACCTCAAAAGGCTGCCACTCGCCCCAATTCGATATCCACTCCCCTCTACGAATGTACGGATGCGTAACGGTGCTCCATGTACAAGTGGAACTAATGCTTACGAAAATGAATTAGGTCACAAAAGCGTGACCAGTGTTTATGTAGATGATGTTTATGCAGATGAATGATCATTGTTAGCAAATAGTTATTGACTACATTTTTCATTAGCCGTAGGTTTGAGGTAAGCCGGTGACGAGCCGGGCATCTTGGAAATCTGGAAAAGAGGTCATCATGTTAAAAAAGGGGCTGACGTGCGTGAGCGCCACGGCATTGTTTGCACTGAGTTCGACATTTTCAGTGCAGGCTTCCGCAGATGAGGTAAACAAATACGTTCCCGTAGAGGGGAGCGATGTGTCAGTGATTGGAGCTAACACCGATTCCAGTGGTGGCGAAACAGAGGCGCAACTGAAGGCGGGGGATAGCTTTCGCATTGAGGGGCCAGCCGGAACCAAAGTAAACCTGCTGGGCGATTCCAACTTCCTTGAAGTAGTAAAACCTGGCGGTGAAGTGGGGCTCTACGCAGTCGCACCAGCTGGCCTTGAATTTGAGGTCGAAGACACTGTGGTGACGGTCGTTGATCTTCCCTCCAACCAAGTTGCGGAGCGTGCAGCCGCCGAAAGTAATGATGAACCAATCAGGGCTGCTTTTGGACTGTCCCTAATCGACCGTGTGGACATTGTAAAACAGCCCGAAGGTACGCGATACAAGGTCTTTCCTACGGTCTTGGGAAGGGCAATGCGGTCACCAATCCCTGAAACTGCAGGTTGGAATGAAGCAAAATCCAAGGGGGTTGCGGATACTGGAAGCCTCCACAACCAGTTTGTGTGTCACCCGCTATCTCAAGTCGCCCGAGTTAAGCCTAGTTGGAACTTGGAGGATTGGCGCCCTGATGTTGGACTTCCTAGAACAATAGCCGAACGATGTAATCCGGGTGAGGGAGACGATTAACCACACAAACCCGCGCTAAAACAGCAAACATGTATTGAGGAGGATGGCATTGACGCGTAAACAGAAAAGCGCAGCCTACTGGTCGAGCGTTACTGTCGTTGTAGTGCTGTTCATCGCAACGCTTGTAATCAATTATCTAGCAGGACTAAGTGCTGATGAATCATACTTTGGAGCACATTGGTGGCATCGTCTGGCGTGGGTTACGCCACTGTTGTTCTTGGCTTCTTTGATTTGGGCCTGGTTCGAGCACAGGAAGGTGCATCGGTATCCGCATTGACCCATATTTAGTAGCGTCTGGAGAAAGATTGCTGCGGTCATGTTCTGTCCCGTTTGTGATTGCGTTTAGCTTATGGCGATGAATTTACGGTGCCCACCAACATAAGGTGGGCACCGTTTGTCTTAGTGTTCGCCTGGCCACTCGCGGAGATTGATCCGGTTGAGTGCGACGTTTTCTTTGCGATATTCGTCACCATAGATGCCTTGGCAGTGCCCTGGATAGAATCTCATGGAGAAGATCCTGACACAGTAGAGTCCGTTTGCCTGCTTGCCGATTCGGAGACATTCTTCTTCACTACCGTTGATTGGCGACACTGCTTCTGGCATGTCTTCGTCCCAGTTGGGAATGCAGTTCTCAGCGGTGCAGCCAGCGGCTTCAAGTATACTGTCGGAAATCTCGGTTTCGGTCGCTTCTCGCGTCCACGCAATCGCGTTCATGATCGTCCCCTTTGGGGGCGAGGCTAGTAGCGCTCCTGACCGCGCTCGCGGATCTTCTCATAGAAGTCCGGCTTGGCGGAGCCATAGCGCGAGCGGGAGCGGCGCGAAGGCTGCGTTCCGGCCGCAGGCGTCGAAGGCTGGACAGAAGACGCCGTGGCTTCGGGGCGCTCGCCCGCAGGCTCCGCTTGCTCGGAGCTATCGACGTCCGCGGCCGCATCGGGGGAACCGGCGCCGGTGGCGGCCGCAGTGGCCTCAGCAATCAGAGCATCCTCATCGCGGGCGCGGCGGCGCTCCCGGATCTCGGACCACACGAAATACGCAAAGCCCAATGGTGCCATCACGCCGAAGGCAATCCACTGGTAGCCATAGGACAAGTGGTTGCCGCGGTCTAACTTTGGAACCGGCAGCGCATGCAGCTCACCTGGCTGCTCGGGGGAGAGTTGGAGGTAGTCGTGGGCGAGGGGGACGTCGACAAGCTCTGCGATCTGCTCCGTATTGATGGAGTAGACCTGCGTGTAGCCCTGCTCCTCAATGGGGGCGGAGGTGTGCTCGCGCTCGTTGTAGCGCGCCATGCCCACGATGGTCACCCTCTCCGAGGGGGCCGGATCGATGTGGGGAACGGAATTGCCCTCATCCGTGGGTACCCAGCCGCGGTTGACCAGGAAAGTCTCGCCGGAGTCGGTCTCAAAGGGAACCAGCGACTGGAAGCCCGGAGCGGACTCCACCGGGCGCAGGCGCAAGAGCACCTCATCCTCCGGAAGGTAGTGGCCGGTCAGCTCCGCGCGTTCCCACTCCTTGCGCAGGGAGCCATCGGTGGAAAAGACCTCGGTGACCGGCTGGGGGTCGGAGTCATAGGCCTCCTCAATGAGGTGGTTGCGCTCCACAATCTGGTCGTCTTTATTCAGCTGCCACGGTGCGAGCACCGTGAAAGACAAATAGGAAAAGGCGACGATGAAGATGAGAAAGAGCACCCACCCAGGCTTGAGGAATGTCTTGAGCATGATGATCAGTCTAGTAGCCGCAAAAGATTATCTAGCCGTGGTTCGTCTTAATCCACTCGAGCAGACCTGGAACGGCGGCGTCGATCTCTTCGCGGGTACGGGCGAAGTCCTCCTCCGTGCCGTAGAACGGATCCTCCACGATGGCGTCCTCCGGAGAATTCGGGTCGAAACTGCGCATGAGGCGCACCTTGTCCTTCGGGATGCCGCGCTCGATAAGGGCATCGCGGTGGCCGGTATCCATGGCCACGAACAGGTCCGCGTCCATGTGCTCCGGACCCAGCTGGGCGGCCTGGTGGCCAGCGCCATCGTGCCCGCCGCGGCGCAGCTCAGCCACAGCGCGCTCATCAGCGCCCTGGCCCACGTGCCAGCCGCCGAGGCCGCAGGAGTCCACGCGGGCGAGGAGATCGAGCATGTCGGTCTCCATGGCATCACGGGTAATGATTTCCGCCATTGGTGAGCGGCAAATATTGCCCGTGCACACGAAGACGATGTGGAGCTGGTTGTCGTTCTCCGGAGGCGTCATGCAAAGGCTCCTTAAGCTAGAGGGGTGCGCTGACGAACGAAAGCTAGGATATAGCAGCGACGCGACTGACGTGAAACCTGAAGCCGTATAAGGAGCAAACGAGATGGCAGAACACACGACCGTCGGCGAGATTCGCCGCGTTATCCACGAGGCCTACCCGCCGCAGCTCGCTGAGTCGTGGGATGCAGTCGGCCTGGTGTGCGGTGACCCCGCGGACGAGGTGCGCACCGTGGCCTTCGCGTTGGACTGCACCCAGGAGGTGGCAGATAAGGCCGTGGAGCTCGGCGCGCAGATGCTCGTGGTGCATCACCCGCTGCTGCTTCGCGGGGTGACCTCGGTGGCGGCGGATACCCCGAAGGGCAAGGTCATTCACACTCTTATCCGCAACGGTGTGGCCCTCCTGGCAGCGCACACCAACGCGGATAAGGCGCGCCCGGGTGTCAACGACAAGCTGGCCGAACTCGTCGGCATCACGCCCGGCCGCCCCATCGTCCCTGTCGAGCCCTACGAGAACCTCGACGAGGCGCTGGGCCTGGGGCGCGTGGGCGAGCTTGAGCAACCCATGACGCTGCGGGAATTCACCCAGCGCGTGGCCGATGCCCTCCCAGAAACCGAATGGGGAGTGCGCGCGGCCGGTGATCCGGAGCGCGTGGTGAAGCGCGTGGCCGTCTCCAGTGGCTCGGGTGACTCCTTCCTGGACCAGGCAGCAGCGCTCGGCGTGGACGTCTACGTCACCTCCGATCTGCGCCACCACCCGGTAGATGAACATCTGCGCGCTGCGCACCTGGCCCATCCTGAAGGTCCAGCCGTGGTCGATACCGCTCACTGGGCCAGCGAGTTTCCCTGGACCACCCAGGCGCGCGATATTGTGGAGAACGCATTGCGCGTGAACACCGAGATCATCGATGTCCGCACCGACCCATGGACGATTTCTGCGCATAAGGAGAACTAAATGAAACTGTCACAGGATCTGCAGAGCATCTTGCTGGAGCTGGCGACCCTCGAGCGCTCCCAGGCGCACGGTGGAACCCCCACCATCCCGGAGCAAGAGGAATACGAGAAGGCACAGGCCGCACACGCCCGGCTTCTCGACGCCTCCGGCTCCGCCCAGCTCGCCGTCGACGATATGGAGATGGAGATCCTGCGCATCCAGGCCGACGAGCGCAAGCTGCGCCAGCGCGAGCGCGACGATAAGGCCCAGCTCGGTGCCGCGACCGACCCGGAGACTCGCAAGGATCTGGAGCACGATCTCTATGCGGCTAAGTCCCGCATCGCGGATCTCATGAGCGAGCTGCAGGAAGCCCACAACGAAATTCACGCACTGCGCGCCAACCTGGATGTCCACGGCGCGAAGGTCTCCGATTCCGAGCGCAAGCTCGAAGTGCTCAAGCGCGCGGCCGAAGCCGCCCAGGAGGCCGCGGCGAACCGACCGGATCCGCAGGTGCGCATCGGCGAGCTGCGCGAGCAGCTGCCCGCGGACATCGTGGCGGAGTACGAGACCGTGCGCGAAGAAAACGGTGTGGGTGCGGCGGCCTTCACCGGGCGCGGTTGCGGCGGCTGCTTCATCGTGCTGCCGCCGGCCGAGCAGAACGCGGTGCGCAACGCGGCGGCCGACGAGGTCCCGCAGTGCAGCGACTGCGGCTCCTACCTGGTACGCCCGGCCTCATGAAGCTAGTCATCTTCGCTGACGGCGGCTCCCGCGGCAACCCCGGGATAGCCGGTTCGGGCACGGCAGTCTACAACGAGGACCGCTCGCAGCTGCTCAGGGAAATCGCCTACGTCGTGGGGCAGAAGTCCACTAATAACGTGGCCGAATACCACGGCCTGCTGCGCGGCCTCGAGGCCGCGGTGGAGCTGGGCGCGGACGAGGTGGAGTTCTATATGGACTCCAAGCTCGTGGTGGAGCAGATGAACGGGCGCTGGAAGATCAAGCACCCGGACATGCAGAAGCTCGCCATCGAGGCGCGCCGCCTTCTCAACCAGATTCCGCGCTTCAGCCTCGAGTGGGTCCCGCGCGCCAAGAACTCGGTGGCCGATGAGCTCTCCAACGTGGCCATGGATGCCGCCGCGAAGGGCGAGCCCGTGGGCATCCTCGATATGGGTGCCGGCGACGCCGCTGAAGCCGACGCTGCTGTCGATGCGGCGGGCGGTGTAGAACCCGGCGGGGAGGCGGGGGAGGCGTCGCCAAGCGCGGCGTCATCGACCGCGGCCGACTGGCGCCCTGAGTGTGGCCCGGCCACCCGCTTCATCCTGCTGCGCCACGGTCAGACAGCGATGTCCGCAGCCAAGCAGTACTCCGGGCGGGCGAACCCCGAGCTCACCGAGCTAGGCAAGAAGCAAGCGCTCGCCGCCGCGCAAGCGCTGATGGATACCCACATCGATGCCGTGGTGTGCTCGCCACTGCGCCGCTGCCAGCAAACGGCCGCGGCCGTGGTGGAGGGCCGGGACCTGCGGGTGGAGACCGTCGAGGCCCTCATCGAAGTGGACTTCGGGCGCTGGGAAGGCAAGACCTTTGCCGAGGCCGACGCCGCCGACCCCGAGCTCCACGCGCGCTGGCTGAAGGATACGTCCGTGGCCTGCCCGGGCGGGGAGTCCCTGCGCGCGGTGCACCGCCGCGTCAGCGCCGCGCGCCGCCAGCTGCAGCAGCGCTATGCGGGGCAAACCGTGCTCGTGGTCTCCCACGTCAACCCCATCAAGTCCTTCGTGCGCCAAGCGCTCGACTCTGGACCGCAGACCCCCAACCACCTCTTCTTAGAGCTGGCTTCTGTGAGTGAGGTTGAATTCTTCGATGGCGGTAGCACCCTGCACCGATTTAACGATGTGGGGCATCTGGGCGCGCTGCGATAAACTAACAGGCGCGAATGAGCCGACCGGGTAAACGCGTTCCGTCGAACCGGCCTCTTCCTGGGGCTAGGCGCGGGCCGAGGAAAGTCCGGACTCCACAGAGCACGGTGGTTGCTAACAGCAACCCGGGGTGACCCGCGGGAAAGTGCAACAGAAAGTAGACCGCCGCGCCCTACGCTTCGCTCCGGCGCGGCGTGGGGTAAGCGGTAAGGGTGAAAGGGTGCGGTAAGAGCGCACCAGCACCGTCAGCGATGGCGGTGGCTGGGTAAACCCCACTGGGAGCAAGGCATCACGGCCCGCTGGAAAGCGGGCCCGATCAGGCGTTAGTAGGCTGCTCGTCGAAGCCTGAAGGTAGCTGCTTGAGCCAACTGGCAACGGTTGGCCTGGATGGATGTTTACCACCGCGCCTTGGTGCGCGGCACAGAATCCGGCTTATAGGTTGGCTCATTCGCGCCCATATCTTTATTTTTTGGAACAATGGGACGGCATGAAGCTGTATGCCGCGCCCCTGGACTTTCGCCCCATCGCCGAGGAATTCTCCGTTCCCACCGACTTCCCAGGAGAAGTCACCGCGCAGGCCGCGTCCGCGCAGGATCGTTACGCCGAGCAGCGCCGCGATGCCCGCGACATCCCGCTGGTGACTATTGATCCGGCCGGCTCCATGGACTTGGACCAGGCCGTCTTTATCGAGGCCCGCGATGGCGGCTACCGCGTCCTCTATGCCATTGCCGATGTCGCCGCCTTCATCGAACCGGGCTCCGAGCTGGAGACCGAATCCCTCACGCGCGGGCAAACCATCTACCTACCCGATGAGCCGGCGCGGTTACACCCGGCGGAGCTGTCTGAGGACAGGGCCTCGCTGCTTGCCGACGTCGACCGCCCCGCCGTCCTCTGGACCTTCGACCTCGACACCGCGGGTGAGGTGGAGGACTTCTCGGTGGAGCGCGCACTCGTGCGCAGCCGCGCCCGGCTGGATTACGACCAGGCCCATGCGGACCTGGAGAATGGTACGCTGCATTCCTCTATCGCCCTGCTGCCGGAGGTGGGCAAGCTGCGCCAGGCTTCCTCGCTGCGCCGCGAGGCGATCAACCTGCGCCTTCCCTCGCAGCGCGTATCCGAGACGAATGATGCGGAGAAGGGGCACTACGAGCTGGTGATGGAGCCGCGCTATGAGGTGATGGACTATAACTCGGAGATTTCCTTGCTCACCGGAATGTGCGCGGGCCGATTGATGGAAGAGCATGGAGTTGGTTTCCTGCGCACCCTATCGGCGGCCACCCCGGAGGCCGAGGCAACTTTTCGCTCGGAAGCGGAGGCCCTGGGCTTTGAGTTGGGGGAGAGCAGCATCTCGGAATTTCTCCATTCCGTGGACGCGGATTCACCGCGTGGCATGGCGGTGATGCGCGAGGCCCAGCGTCTTTTGCGAGGGGCAGACTATGTGTGGCTGGAGGACGGTGAAGCGGATGTGCATGCGGGGATCGGCGGATACTATGCACACGTGACCGCCCCGCTGCGCCGCCTCATCGACCGCTTTGCCACGGAGGTGTGCTTGGCGCTGAGCGGTGGCTATGAGGTGCCGGAGTGGGTACGCGAGCGCGCCGGGGATGTCATTTCCACGATGCGTTCGACCTCGCAGCTGGCTTCCCAAGTGGATAAGGCGTGTCTCAACCTTACGGAGGCTACGGTTTTGGAGCCGTGGGTAGGAACCAACTTTGAGGCCGTGGTTGTCGACGGCGGAGAAAAGCGCGAGAAAGCGCGCCTCGTCGTGCTGGATCCGCCGGTGATTGGAATGGCCGTGGGGCAACCACCCACCGGCAGTGAGACCACCGTCTCGCTGGTGAAGGCCGATGTTGCCGAGCGCGACGTGCTCTTTGCGTGGCCGGCGGACTAGTCCTCGGTAATGGCGGGGGCACCGGCCGATAGGGGGACGACAAGCAGGCCGTCCTCGGCGAGGTCGGCCGCGAAGTTCGGGGCCTTGGTGCTTGGGACGTAGGCAATAACCGCGGTCGAAGTCCCGGCGTGGGCGGAGCGCGCGGCGACGGCGCCACGAGCGGTGGCCAGTTGTGCGAGTTTTTCCGCAGAGTTGAAGCCATAGACCGTGGCCAAGGCCGACTGCGATTGGGTCAGCAGCGGGAAGAGCTCGGTGCCGCGGCGTGAGCGCAAGGCGCGGGCAATTCTCTCGGCTCGCTCGGTTTCTTCCGAGTAGAAAGTGAGCCATGCTGTGGCTTGGTCGATGGTGGGCTGGTTTTCGGGGCCGTGCACCTTGTGGACGGCGGCGAGCCACTCGAGGACACGCTGGGGCGCATCCGGCAGGAGGCGCAGCGATGCAGTGCCGAAGGCGCGGCAGGCGGCGTCAATGAAACGCTCGCGGGCGCGGATTTCGGCAACAGCCTCAGCGGAATCGAAGTCACCGGGGACGGCGAGGGCAAAAGCTGCGATGTCCTTGTTGACCACGTGCGGTGCCTGGGTGACGGAACCGTCAGCGTAGTCGATGATGGTGATGGAGTCACCCGCGCCACGCAGTGCGGCGGAGTGGCGGGCCCGCAGCACAGGGAAGCGGGCAAAGGTGCCGACAGCTTGGGAGCATACCTCTGCGATCCGGGCGCGAAGAGGAGCATCGTGGGGATCGTCCGCGCCGCCGAGCAAGGCCAAAGCGGTCGCGATATCAATGGCTGCGGCGGCTCCGAGCCCGGCCGAATCTGGGATATCGTTGACCGCGGTGATGTCGGCACCGGCGGTCTCGCGGGTGAGGAGCTGGCGGTTGATCATGGTGTAGATGATGCCGCCTAGGCGCGCTGCGATGGCGCCCTCGGGCGCTGGGGGCTCGATGGGCTGGCCTTCGGAATCGACGCCGGGCTGCTGCTCCGCGGCGAGGGAGGAGACTTTCTCTAGCGAAATCTGGTCCTCAACGGTCTCGCCGTTGGTGTGCTCGAGGCGAACGTTGACGATGCCATCGCTGCGAGGGCTTACGGCTACCGCTGCGCGGAGATCAGCCAGGCCCATGATGGTGATGCCGCCGTAGTGGTCAATGTGCTCGCCGATGAGTGCCCAGGTGGCTGGGGCGCTGGCGACATGCGCCGGCTCGGCGCCGATGTTGTCGCTGTGCGCGGCGCGAACGCGGTCGACGGCCGGGGTCGAAGGGGCAGTCCACAGGGGCATCGGGAAGGTTCTCCTTTGCTGGTGGCGAGATCCTGCCTGTAAACGGGGCAGGAGGTAGGTGACCTATCTATTCTAACGGGCGAAGTCGATGGGCGGTCTGTAGTGTGGGGTGCACTGATCGAGCGCCTGAAAGAATGGAGAAAACAATGGCCGAGGCTGATAACAAGTGGTTCTACGACCCGTCCACCGGTGAGGTGACCCAGGGCAAGGTGTCTGGCTGGGAGAATCGCATGGGCCCTTATGATTCCCGCGAGGAAGCCGAGCGCGCCATCGAAATCGCGCAAGCCCGCACTGCTGCGGCTGATGCCGAGGACGCTGCTGAGGACGATTACTAAGGTCCTGCAGGACGCCCCATTGAGGGGTGGTAACTCAAAGCCAACGGCCCACCCCTCGCGAGAAACGCGACGGAGTGGGCCGTTGAAATGTCTGTTCTGCCTGCCGGGCGCTGCAGCGCTCCCAGGGGGAGGAATTAGCGCAGCTTCTTGCGCAGCGGCTTGAACGCAGACTTGATGGTTTTGAAGCTCTCCGAGTAGGCATTGAGCGCTTCCACACCGATGGCGCGCTCACGCTGGTAGAGCAGACCATAGCCAAAGGTGTCCTCGCCTCGGCGGCGTGCGGTCTCTGCCAATTCGAGCAGCTTGTCGCGAGAGGTCACCGAATCCTGGAAGTCTCCCAGGACTGACTGCATCTGCTTGCAGGCCTTGTAGAGGTTCTTCGTCTTCAACGAAGTTGCGGAACCAGCTGCTTCCGCTGCATAGCGCAGTTTCTTTGCCGCCTTGCGCATATCGTGGAAGTACTCTTCACGTTCGTGCAGCGTCAGCTCGGTATTATCCCAGTTGGAGACTGCCTTCTTGTGGCGCTTGACCAGCTTGTCATAAGCCTGCTTGAGGTGCAGGGCCATCACCGTATCAAGATCGTGGGGTTCTTCGTCCTCATCAGGCTTGGCGTGCTTCGGCTCGCGGTCCTTTGCTGACTCTTGTTCTTCAGTGGGTTCAGCGGACGCCGAAGCGACGACCGCAGGGTCTTCCGTTTCGCTGCTGGCAGAGGTGTTGTCGGCGTCAACGGGCGTGTCCTCACCGGCAACCGGCGGGTCGGAGAGGAAGGCATCCAATGCATCGAGCAGAGCCAAGTATTGGTCGGAATCGAGCGCGGCGATGACTCGGCGATGCGCGCGGCGGTAGGCGCGGCCCATGTCGTGAGCAATGTGCTCGCGGGTAGCTTCATCGAGGACATCGGAATCCTCGGACGCGAGGAGGTTCTGCCAACGTTCTTCCACGACCTCGGCATCACGGGCGACGCCCAGCATGGCCGCAAGTTCCTTCAGATCTGACTCAATGCGCTCGATTTCGGGGCCCACCACAATGCCGTGGAAGGTCTGCAGGTGGCTGCGCAGTTCACGGGTGGCCACGCGCATCTGGTGAACTGAATCCCACTCATCGCGGCGAACCCGTGGATCATATTCGACGAGCTTGTCCCGGTTGGCTTTCAATGCGTCCACAACCGCTGCCGCGGGTGAGCCCGGCTCCACGTTGGACGTGGCAAGCGACGGGGGAAGTTCGACATTGTTGATGGATTCACCCAACGCCGACTTCAACTTGGATGGCGAGGAAGAAACCCGAGCGCCAGAGCTAATCAATAGGGAAGTAGCGTGCCGCAGTAGAGCGCTGCCTTCCTTGGAACCGGGGAGCTCCCCAGCGAGCTCGACTTCCCACTCACGCCACGAGCTCTGGGAGCCACCCGGAAGGAAGGAGAAGGCAGTGACATGGTCATCACAGAACTCAGCGACCGGCTGGTCATCGGCGTTGACAAGGAGCAATTCGGTGCGGTTGTTGTCGACCTGCGCAATGGGCTCCAGCGGATGATTGCGGATCACTGAGCGAACCTGGTGGAGAAGCTCGGCTGGAACCTCGTACTTGCCATCAATTGGTTCGCCGAGTTCGGCGCGAATTTCGGTGCGGCCCTCGGCACCGGGGATCTTGATGTGCCAACCGTCATCGTTGCCGCCGGTACGACGGCGCAGCGTGATCTTGGCGTGAGTAAGGCGAAGGTCCTCCGTGTCGTAATAGATCGCCGACAATGATTGGTGGCGGGTTTCTGCTACTCGGGCAACTTCGTCGAGGCTGGTGAGATCGGGCGCCGGCGTGGCTTCATCCACGGCGAACTTGGCTTCGATTTCAAGGAACGTCTTCGGAGACATGTACACACCTTCGTCGGGGAGCGAAAATTTAAAGAGGAGGCACAAAACCTCTACACATCCATCTAGTTTACCTAGTCATTAGAGCACTTGTGCCAGCCTTTGAGTCCGCCCTAACGAGTGAGTTGGGCACGTCCTGGCAGCCCTGAGGAGTCACCACTCAAATGAGACTTTTCTGCAGCGGATGCCCCGGCGGACACGCCTGCTCGGCTCCCCATAGCTAAAGATATGGTGCGGGCGTTGGGAAAGAGCTGATCTACTACCGCTTCCGCGCTTCGTCGGCGATCTTCCACCGCTGATAAAGATTGTTGGGCAAGGACTACTGCATCATGCCCAACCCCCGGATTGCGTGTTGTGGAAGCTGTCGCGTCTGTACTTTGTGGCCCCAGCGTGGTGTTTGCCTTATCTAAGAGCTGACCGATTCGGGTGGCATAGGACAAAATGAAGCTTCGGCGGAAAGCTGCAACATTGCCGAGTTGGCGTGCGCTTTTCGCGTGTTCTCCGTGGTGCAGGTGCCACTCACACTGCCGAAGAAGCGAAGCGAAGAGGTCGGTGACATGGTGGACGTCCTCTCTAGCGCCGAAGACTGTGATGATCCCTTTGGGGTGAAGCTTCAGTACAGTGCATCCATTTCGATCCGCGATGACGCTGAGGAGAGTGGTCTTGTGGTTGATGTAGGGGGCGCTGATGTGAAGGCGCGTGGAAACCACGGAACTGGGCGAAGCATCGAGCGTGCCATCGAGCCGATGTCGTTGCTGCAGGCTTTGTGCCTTGGCAATGAGCGCATTGGCTTCCTCCTCGTAGGGAGTGGATTCGGCCTTCCGCAGAAGGTGGGAGATTTTGGTGCGGATTTTATCCTCCTTGCTGCCATGCGCTGACTGGGAGCTATTTCTCTCAGGCACGAGCACGTCAACGTCACGAAGTATCGGAAGCAACATGGTTGCTTCGATGAGCCGTGTCAGTTCATCGGTGGACATGGTCATCGAAGCAGGCGGAGTCAAGCTCAACCACTCCTTGCGCAACGCAGTGGAACTAATCTGCGCGGGTACCTGACCGGCGGCACGATAAATGAGCGGGTGGCAAAAGTCGCCCACGACGTGAAGAAGATCCTTAGGGGACCATCCTCTCTGGGCCGCCTGGATAATGAGGTTGAGTCCTTGCTCGCTCAGTGTTGCGTGGTTGGTACTCATGGAAATCACATTCCTATCTTTGTTCGTACATCAGTTTGGATATGGAGCCATTCAAGCATGTGGCAGCGACAAGGGCTCGGAAGGTCGAAAAAATTTGCCCCCGAGATACTCTTGCCAACTGGGGTGATAGATGACGCTGCGGGGGCAAAAGAGCAAACGCCCAGCCGCGGCTTCAGCGCGCGGCGGTAGGGTTTAAAGCATGAACAGCCAACACGAATTCGTCCTTCGTACAGTTGAAGAACGCGATATCCGCTTCATTCGCCTTTGGTTCACTGACATCCTAGGGGCGTTGAAATCTGTGGTGATGAGCCCCTCCGAATTGGAATCTGCCTTCGAGGAAGGTGTTGGCTTCGATGGCTCCTCGGTGGAGGGATTCTCCCGTATCTCAGAGGCCGATACTATCGCCATGCCGGATCCCTCAACGTTCCAGATCATGCCCTTCGATAAAGAAGAACCAGAGCTGTTGTCAGCGCGCATGTTCTGCGATATCACCCAGCCCGATGGGCACCCTTCTCTAGTGGATCCGCGCCACATCCTGCGCCGGCAGGTCACAGAGGCGGCCAATGAAGGGTTCACGTGTAAGGCCTCACCGGAGATCGAGTTTTATCTCCTTGAGGATGCGCGCGATATCAACAACCTCATTGCCACCGACAACGGCGGTTACTTCGACCAAGCCACCCACGATAACGCCCCGAGTTTTCGCCGCCGGTCGATGTATGCGCTGGAATCCATGGGCATCGCTACGGAATTCAGTCACCATGAAACCTCACCCGGGCAGCAGGAGATCGACTTGCGCCATGCTGATGTGCTGTCCATGGCAGACCACATCATGACGTTCCGCTACCTCATCAAGGAGGTGGCTTCCCAGCAGGGCGTGCATGCCACATTCATGCCCAAGCCTTTCGAAGACCGCTCGGGATCGGGAATGCACACCCACCTCAGCCTGTTTGAAGGTGATTCCAACGCCTTCCACGACCCCGACGATGAGATTTCCCTCTCTAGTACGGGACGGCAGTTCATCGCCGGCATTCTTGAGCATGCAGTGGAAATGACGGCGATCACCAACCAGTGGACCAACTCTTACAAGCGCCTGATGTTTGGTAGCGAAGCCCCGGGGTCGGTGACCTGGGGCGTGTCTAACCGCTCGGCCCTCGTCCGAGTACCGACTTACCGCCTGTCCAAAGAAATGTCGCGACGGGTAGAGATTCGCTCTCTAGATTCGGCGATGAACCCCTACCTGGGATATGCGGTTCTCCTGGCCGCCGGATTGCGCGGTATCAGGGAAGGCTATGAGCTCGGTGATCCGGCCGAGGACAATGTCCATCAGCTGACCCGCCGTGAGCGCCGTGCGATGGGGTACAAGGACCTGCCCAGCAGCTTGGACCAAGCACTCCGAGAGTTTGAGCGCTCCGAATTCATGGCAGAGGTCCTCGGCGAGCACGTCTTTGAGTACTTCCTACGCGCAAAGTGGGACGAGTGGCATGAGTACCAGCAACAGATCACCGCATTCGAATTGCGTAACAACCTGAACTTCTAGGAGTAGCATGCGTCCAGCGTCAGTACCGTCCCCGGCGACTCTTGGCCTTACCCGGCCAACTGCTGCGGAGGATCTTTCCCGTCTCGAGTGGGATAATCCGGAATCCCTGGAGCTGCTGTGGACACTGGCCGGAACCGGCGATCCCGACATGGCCCTCAACACCTTGATGAGAATCTTCGAGGGAGCGCCCGAGATTGGGCCAGCGATGCGTGAAGACGAGACCCTTCGAGTTCGGCTGCTCGCCCTATTGGGCGGATCCTCGGCGTTCGGTGATCACCTCGCCGCCCACCCGGAGACCTGGAAAGAACTGCAGCGCCCGTTGCCTACCCCAACGGAAATGCTGAACACATTATTGGACGAGGTGGGGGCGGAACCGGCGACGTACGCTGAGCAACCGGACCGCCCAGACACGGCGAACCCCGAGCTGACATCGCCCGGCACCTACCGAGCATCCCCTGGTGACCACAAAGCATCGCTCAAGGTGGCATACCGGACGCTGATGATGCGCATCGCCGCGCATGACCTCGCCGGTACCTTTCACTCCCGCAAGGGGCAGTCGCGGCCGCAACCACGAGTGGGGTTTCGTGAAGTCACCAGGCTGACGACGGCTCTCGCAGATGCCGCCTTGACGGCCGCACTCGCAGGTGCGGTCCGTGTGGTCTATGGCGATGAGCCCCTCGATGCGCAGCTGGCAGTTATCGCGATGGGCAAGTGTGGCGCGGGGGAGTTGAACTATATCTCCGACGTGGACGTTATCTTCGTGGGCTCGGAGGCGACGCCGAAGGTTACGCGCCTAGCATCGGAGTTCAATCGAATCGGCTCGGCCTGCTTCTTCGAGGTCGACGCCAACCTGCGGCCGGAAGGAAAGTCCGGCGCTCTCGTTCGGACCCTGGATTCGCACGTGGCCTACTACAAGCGGTGGGCGGAGACCTGGGAGTTCCAGGCACAACTGAAGGCGCGACCGCAGACCGGCTACCTGCCCCTAGGCAAGGACTACGTGAGCCAGATCGGGCCCATGGTGTGGACTGCCTCGCAACGGGAGTCCTTTGTTGAAGACGTACAGGCTATGCGCCGCCGCGTGCTCGAGAACGTCCCAGAAGAGATGCGCCTTCGAGAGCTCAAACTCGGGGAGGGGGGCCTGCGCGATGTAGAGTTCGCAGTCCAATTGCTGCAGTTGGTGCATGGTCGCTCGGATGATTCGTTGCGCACGCTCGCGACGGTCGATGCGCTCGCCGCACTTGTGCGCGCCGGGTATGTAGGGCGCGAGGATGGCACCCAGCTCATTGAAGCCTACGAGTTTCTGCGTCTGCTGGAGCACCGCCTCCAAGTGGAGCGCTTCCGCCGAACACATACGTTGCCGGCGAAGGATGACCACAAGGCGCTCGAGTGGCTGGCCATCAACTCGGGTTTCCATCCGCAGGGCCACCAGTCGGCAGCGGATCGGATGAACGCCCACCTTCGGAAGATTCGCTTGCTTATCTCTGAGCTCCACTCGCGCTTGTTCTACCGCCCGCTGCTCAATTCCGTGGCATCGATGTCAGCGGACGAGCTCAAGCTGTCGCGCGAGGCGGCCCTCCTGCAGCTGGCGGCGCTGGGCTATCGCCATCCGGATAGAGCCTTCGAGCATCTCGCTTCTTTGGCCGCGGGCCAGTCGCGCAAGGCCCGCATCCAGGCCATCTTGCTGCCCACGTTGATGGAGTGGCTCTCGAACACCGCGGATCCAGACATGGGCTTGTTGAACTACCGCAAGCTTTCGGAAGCAGCCTACGACCGTACCTGGTTCCTGCGCATGCTTCGCGACGAAGGCGTCGTCGGCCAACGCCTCATGAAAATTCTGGGCACCTCGCCGTTTACGTCGGAGCTCATCATTCGGGCGCCAGACGTCGTCAAACAGCTCTCCGACGGCGCGGCCGGGCCCAAGCTCCTAGAAACCAAACCCGAACAAGTGTCTTCCGCCTTGGTCAATTCCACCAAGCGCCATGCGGACCCGGACAAGGCTGTCTCGGTCGCGCGGTCTCTTCGCCGCGCGGAGTTAGCACGAATTGCCGCAGCGGATCTGCTGGGATTCCTGCCGGTTC
The DNA here is from genome assembly GCF_001811515.1 of Corynebacterium sp. HMSC076G08. Taxonomy (NCBI): domain Bacteria; kingdom Bacillati; phylum Actinomycetota; class Actinomycetes; order Mycobacteriales; family Corynebacteriaceae; genus Corynebacterium; species Corynebacterium sp. HMSC076G08. The sequence goes on from NZ_KV805063.1 coordinate 51,355, forward strand.
AGCAAGTCTGTTACGAGCTGTCCACCATCTGGAATGCGGTGTTGGAGGCAGCGCTCCGCGCCGAGGTCAGGGCGTGGCGGCTGGAGAACGACGATGACGAACCACCGGCTCGCATCGCCGTGATCGGCATGGGGCGGCTCGGCGGGATGGAGCTGGGTTTTGGCTCGGACGCCGATGTCATCGTGGTAGCGGAGCCAGTCGCAGGCAACCCGGAAGAGGAGGCGCTGCCGTGGGCCATCGGCATCATTGAGAAGCTGCGTCGCCGTCTGGCAAAACCGTCCGGAGATCCGCCCTTGGACGTAGACCTTGGTTTGCGGCCTGAGGGGCGCTCGGGAGCGGTCGCGCGCTCCATTGAGTCCTATGAGCGCTACTACTCGCAGTGGGGCGAGCCGTGGGAGATGCAAGCACTACTCCGCGCTGCCTTTGTGGCGGGTGATGAGGACGTTGGCCAGCGTTTCCTCACCATGGTGGATGCTTTCCGTTACCCGCCGAAGGGCGTGAGCGAGAAGACCATTCGTGACATTCGTCGCATGAAGGCGCGCGTTGACAATGAGCGCCTACCGCGCGGCGCGGACCGCAATACCCATACCAAGCTGGGGCGCGGTGGGTTGACGGATATCGAATGGACCGTCCAACTGCTCCAAATGATGCATGCCCACGAGGTACCGGCGCTGCATGAGCCGTCGACGCTGCGCGTCCTCGATGCCCTCGAAGACAATGAAGTCATACCCGTGCACCAGGTACAGGAGCTGCGGGAGGCTTGGCTCTTGGCCACCGATGCCCGAAACGCTTTGGTATTGGTTCGCGGCAAGCGCGTGGACCAGCTGCCGGCACCGGGGCCGCAGCTGGCGCAGGTGGCTGGCGCTGCAGGGTGGGATCCCGAACATAACCAGGATTTTCTCGACCATTACCTCAAGATCACCCGCCACGCCCGCAAGGTGGTCGATGAGGTGTTCTGGGGGGAGGCGGAATCCTTCGAGCACGACTAAGAGCTGCTGTCCTACCCCCTTAGCCGGACCCTGAGCCTACCCGGATCTATCCCTGATCTTGGTGCCGTGCCCTGTTCATACCGGTGCTAAGCCGATAGCCTGGGCAGCAGTTACCGTCCCAGCCTTCAAAGGAGCACACTATGAGCCTCAACCTATCCCTCGACCTGAACGATGCCACCCTCGCGGACCTTGAAGCCTTCCTTGCCGCGGCCCGCGCTGCTGGGTGTGATCCCGCAGCCGCGCTGAGCGTGGAGGGGACGGTGATGCACGTGGACGTCGCCAAGCCCCGCGTCCGCCCCGACGTTTCGAAACCTGATACGCCACGTCGCACCAACCTTGACCGCTCCGCAGCGGAGTCCACCATCCGTTCCATCATCGATGCCCTCTCTGAGCGCCTTGATCCACCGCACCCTCCGCACGGGACTTCCTTTGGGACGTTTGGGCCGAGCGTGGATTAATCCGATGAGCTATAGGGAAGCCTAGAATTATGCCCGTGAAGTCCAAGCAGATCATCGCCGTATGGGTCCTCGTGGTGGCGGCCGTCATCACCGTCGTCGGCGCAGGCTGGTGGGTCACGGAGAGGAATCACGTACCGGAGGGAGCACTGACGGTGGAGCAGGTCGTCAATGGTGGCGTGCCGCAGGATCAGTCGGTGAATGCCCACCTCGACCCCACCGAAAATGACCGTATCGTGGCCCTGGCGGAGGCGCTGGGGATCCCGTCGGAATCGGTCCCGCGTGGCCTGCTTTCAGTGGCGTCGGATAGGTACAGGTCCCGCCAGGTCCTCGAAGCCGATCTGGACAAGGCCGTTGAGGCGGGCGCCATCACCAAGGAAGAGGCCAAGGGGGCGCTTTCTGCCTTCGACGCTGGCATCGTCGCCCCGGTGGAGGGGCCGATCTTCGTGGAGTCGACCCCGGCTGAATAGGCCCCGCTGGCAACGCTGGCACTGAAGTCACAGGGACTGGCAGGAGATGCGCAGTCAACGAGGATTTGCCTTGCAGCCATGGCTCTTAAGCTCACACGCACAGATAACGAAACGATAAAGGTTGGTGCGTTGAAGTGGAGAAACGACGAAAACTGCGCGAGCTTCTCAGGACCGCAGTGGGAGTGAGCATCGCCATCCTCGTTCCCATCGGCGGCGGGCTGGGCGTCTTCGAAGTGGCCAACGGGGTGCCCCTTGAGGCTTCGTTGAGCGCCCTGTCCCTCCAGTAGCCCAGCCTTGTACTAACTCACCTGGATGATTTTGGCGTGCGGGCCGTCCTCCTCGCCCCGGCTGCGCAGGACGTGCGTGATGAGGACACCTGCTATGCCGATGCACCACACACCGAAGACTGCCCAAGCGGCAAGCTGGAAATCAGAGAACGGATAATCCGGCCCATTGCCCAAGTGGTCCAGTACTACGCCGACCAGCTGGGCGCCGATGACTGTGGCCAGGAAGCCGCCCATGTTGCCCAGGCCCGTTGCTGTGGCGACCACCTTACGGTCGAGGTTTTCGCGGACAATGTCGAATCCATAATTTGCCACCGGTGTGCACAAGGACACCACGCTGATGAGGATGATCAGTGAGAGGTAGCTGCCGCCGAAGAGGAAGAACAGGACCCACACCGTGCAATGCACAGCCACAAATCCTAAGGCGAGCCAGGGGCGGAAACCTCTGGCCCTGGACGATAACCTGCCGTGCAGGGGGCCTACCAGCACCATGCACACGGTAAACCACGTCAGGGCCCAACCGGCGCTGGTCTTGGAAAATCCCATGCCCGCCGTCATCATGGGCATGCCCCACAGCATGACAAACACGTTGGTGGCGGCAAGACCGACCCAGTGAATGAAGAATGCCTGCCAGGCCACGGGCGAACGGAAAACCTGGGAGAGCAGTGCGCCCATGCTCTCTGGCTGCGCGTTCGGCTTTTCCTTCGGCTTCTTTACGATTCCGAGCGTTTCCGGGGAATCAGCAACTGCCACCGCGGCGGCGACAGCGATGAGAATGCCCACCGCGCCCAAGGTAACGAAGGCCAAGGTCCATCCGCCCCAGCCCAGAAGCATGGCAAAAGGTAGGGCAGAGATAAACTGACCCAGCTGTCCCAGGGAGGAGGTGACCTGCGTGAACATGGGGGTGCGGTGCAGCGGGAACCAGTAAGGCAGGATGCGCATCACCGACAAGAAGGCGGTGGCATCACCCGCGCCGATGAGCAGACGGGCGGCAATGGCTACCCAATAATTGCTGGTGAAACCGAGGCTCACCTGGCCCACGCCCATGATGATGGAACCAATGACTAGCAGGCGCCGCGGGCCGAACTTATCGATGAGCATGCCCGTCGGGATCTGCGCCAGTGAATAAATTCCCAGTTGTACAGAGGTGAAAACAGCAATGCGCGAGGCATCGACCTCGAAGCGATCAATGGCCTCAAGCCCCGCTACGCCAAAAGATGTGCGGCCGGTAATTGCCACGATGTAGACCAACACCGCAGCTACCCACACGGAGAGAGCCTTAGTGGTAATTACATTGCGAGGATGAGGAACCGACATGGCTGATACTTTACGCGTCACCAACTAAGATGCAGGGGGTGAAGTACATTTCGACCCGCGATACCGACCGCCAGCCCGCCTCCTTTACGGATATCCTCCTCGGAGGTCTGGCCCCTGATGGAGGCCTTTACCTGCCGGAAACTTACCCCCGCATCGATGACGCCACCATGACTAACTGGCGCCAGACCCTGGCGGAGGGTGGCTACGCGGCCTTGGCTGCGGAAGTGCTCAAGCTTTTTGTGGATGATATTCCCGCAGAAGACCTCGAAGGAATTGCCCAGCGCGCCTACACCTACCCCAAGTTTGACCACGAGGAGATCGTCCCCGTCAGCGAACTGGGGGAGGGCCTCTACATTGGCCACCTCTCTGAGGGGCCAACGGCCGCCTTCAAGGACATGGCCATGCAGATGTTGGGCGAACTCTTCGAATACGAGCTGGCCCGCCGCGGCGAAACCCTCAACATTCTGGGTGCTACCTCGGGTGACACCGGTTCCTCGGCGGAGTACGCCATGCGCGGGCGCAAGGGCATCCGCGTCTTCATGCTGACCCCGGCTGGGCGCATGACGCCATTCCAGCAGGCTCAGATGTTCGGGCTGGATGACCCGAATATCTGCAATATCGCCCTCGATGGCGTCTTTGATGATTGCCAGGACGTGGTTAAGGCGGTATCGGCCGACGCCAACTTTAAGGCCGAGAACCGCATCGGTGCGGTGAACTCCATTAACTGGGCCCGCCTCATGGCGCAGGTGGTGTACTACATCAACTGCTACCTCAAGGTCACTACGGAAAACACCGAAAAGGTCTCCTTCAGCGTGCCGACCGGCAACTTCGGCGATATCTGCGCCGGCCACATCGCTCGCCAGATGGGGCTGCCCATCGACCGCCTCATTGTGGCAACCAATGAAAACGACGTGCTCGATGAGTTCTTCCGCACCGGCAACTACCGCCCGCGCTCCTCGGAGCAAACCCACAAGACCTCCTCGCCGTCGATGGATATTTCCCGCGCCTCCAACTTCGAGCGCTTCGCCTTCGATCTGCTAGGCCGCGATGCCGCACAGATCAAGGAGCTGTTCGGGACGAAGGTGAAGGAAGGCGGCTTTAACGTCGAGAAGCAGGCACTTGACGCCGCCCACGCGGAGTACGGTTTCCTGTCCGGTTCCTCCACCCACGCGGATCGCCTCGCCACCATTAAGGATGTCCACGAGCGCTACGACGTGCTGGTGGATCCGCACACCGCGGACGGCATCAAGGTCGCCCGCGCGGTACAGGAAGAATATGGGGTCGACACCCCCATCATCTGCCTAGAGACCGCCCTGCCGGTGAAGTTTGCGGAGACCATCAAGGAGGCCATCGGCAGCGAGCCGGAGGTGCCGGAGCGTTTCGCCGGCATCTTGGACGCCGAGCGCCATGTGACGGATCTGCCCAATGATGCGGCGGCGGTGAAGGACTACATCACGCAGTACATCAAGAGCACGGAGGTTTAAGACAATGGGACAGGAACAATTCTCAGGCCCGGAGTATTTCACCGAGTTTGATCCGGAGAAGTTCATCCGCGACATGAAGCAGGTCGCTGAGATGGAGAAGGAAAATAAGGAGAATAAGGCGGACTCGGGTGAGGCTGCATCCGCGAAGGAAGACTAGCCGGCGCCTCCTTGGGGCACTGAGCGCAGCGGGGTTGGCGCTGGCCGGGTGCACCGTGCCGATGGGAGCCGGACCCGTACAGAAGGCAGCCTCCAGCTCAGCTGTCTACTCCACCGTGGTGCCAGCTGAGCCGCAGGTGCATTCGCAGGATGCCTCCCCGGTGCCACCGGGCGCGGCGTTGGATATTTCGACCACGCAGCCCGTGCCCGGCGAAGCCTTTGACTTCAACCTGTGCACGGTGGCGTGGAGCTTCGTGCTTGACGACGCCCGCACCATCGCCGTCACCGCTTCCCATTGCGGTGAGCCGGGGGATACCGTGTGGGCAGGCGCTGCCGACGGTGAATTTGTCTACCCGGCAGAGCCCGTCGGCACCATTATCTACTCCGATCTCAGCGCGCCGAAGACGCACCAGCTGGATTTCGCTTTGGTGGAAATCACCAGGGAGGCTGAGTTTTATGTCCCGCGGGACATGCCCACTACCGTCGTCGCGGCGGATGAACACATGTTGCCTGACAGCGTCTGCAAGCTGGGCCGCATCACCGGTGAGACCTGCGGCCCGCTGACACATCGTGAGGGGCAGGGCAAACTCCAGTTTGATGACCGCACGGTGGAGACCGTCGCGGCGCGCGCCCAGGTGTGCTCCACACATGGCGATTCAGGAGCCCCGGTGTATGGCGCGCAGGGCAGCCCTTATGAGGACGTGATCGTAGGGGTTCTCTCGGGCACCACTGATGCTGCAGCCAGCAGTGAGGGGTGCGCGGATGGTTCGGAAGCACAGATGTCGTTTACACCTGCCGCCAAGATCGAGGAACTCCTGCCGGAGATTCTGGAGCGGGTTTAGGTGCTAGGCTTAACCCATGCCGACTCCTGATTTCATTGTGTCTCTGCGTGAGAAAATCGGTCACGAGCAGCTCTTCCTTCCCAGCGTGACCGCGGTTATCGTGCGGGCCGTGCCCACGGGTTCCGCTATCTGGGAGTTGCCCTCGGTGCTGCTTGCCCAGCGTGCCGATAATGGCACGTGGGCTCCCATCTCCGGTATCTGCGAGCCGGGGGAGGAGATTACGACGACCGCGCTGCGCGAGGTCAAGGAGGAAGTGGGCCTCGATGGACGCATCGAAGCGCTCCTCGGCGTGGGCCAGGTTGGCCCAGTAGTCTGCCCCAATGGGGATAAGTGTCTTTACATGGATACCTCCATCCGGGTCTCCGTGCTGGACGATGCGGAGCCGGTTATCTCCGACGAAGAGAACCTGGCCGCGCAGTGGTTTTCGGTGGCGCAGATGCCGACGTCTGTCAGCGCCCGCCACCGCATGATCATCGGGGACGCCGTGGCGCAGATGAAGCACCCGCAGGGCTTCCGCCCGCGGATGGGATATGTCAAGCGCACCACTTAAAAGGTTTTCTCCATAAGCATTGATGTGAGGGCACTGGATCTAATTGGTGTATCGAGGCGGCAATCCTTAATCCTGCCGCGAAAAAGTCTCTCCGCGCCGGGTAACATGCACAGCTATGGCTCCCAAAATGAAGGACTACTTCAACGCTGACACGGCACAAAAACTCGGTGCACAGCTTGGAATTGACGGCGAAGAGTACGCCGCGTGGGTCGCGCCGCGAGTCGAGGATTTAGAGATCCTGGACCGCGTGACCGTGTTTGCACAAGGGCTTCGGGAACAGCTCGGCGGGGATTATGTCGGGGTGATTGGCGGAATCGTCGATAAGCTTGGGCCCGAGCTTGCGGAGGGGGAAGGTTACTTCAACCACGCATTCCACCTGTGGCCGGTGAGCCGTTTCATCGAGCTGTACGGGATAGATGAGCCGGAGGTTTCTTTAGATGCAATTGAGGCGCTCACCAGGGTGTTCACCGGTGAGTTCGCGGTGCGTCCCTTCTTAGAGCGCTACCCAGAGCTGACCATGGCCCGGGTGAATGAGTGGGCTGGTTCGGACAGCCACAACGTGCGCCGCCTGGCTTCCGAGGGCATCCGTCCGCGCCTGCCGTGGGCAAAGGTGCACGCGCCGTTTGTGGCGGACCCCTCGCCGATCCTTCCGGTCCTGGGCCGGCTGTACGACGATGCGTCGCTGTTCGTGCGCAAGTCCGTAGCCAACAACCTCAACGACATTGGCCGTACGCACCCCGAGTTGGCTCTTGCAACCGCCTCGCGATGGGCAGACAGCGGATCGTCGCACGCAGCGTGGGTGGTGGAACAGGGGTTGCGCGGGCTGATCAAGCGCGGCAATAAGGAGGCCCTAGAGCTTGTTGGCTTTTCTCCGTCCACCGCCGTCACCGCCACCCGCCCCGAGTTCCCCCACACTGTGGCCATTGGTGAAAAGGCGACTCTTTCAACGACACTCACCAACACCGGCGATGCGCCCGCACATGTGCTTGCAGAGTATCGCGTGCACTTCCTTAAAAAGAACGGAACCCGGAAGCCCAGTGTGTTTCGCCTCGGCAAATACACGCTTGATCCGGGCGAAACCCGAGTGGTGACCAAGACGCACCCGTTTCGGGTCACCAGCACACGCACCTACTATCCGGGCACGCAGGCCTTAAGCTTGGTGATTAACGGCCGCGAAGGCGAGCAAGTGGAATTTGAGCTAACCCAGTTGTAACCGCGGCGCTAGATGACTGCACCAAAACCTGTGAGTGTGCCCGCCACTTTGTGGGGCTCGATCGCCCTTCTCATCATGTTCTGACTGCGGATGGGATACGTCAAGCGCGCCTCTTAATCTGGTTTTAGTGCTTTAAACAGGTGTTTATGCTGCCAGCCTGGCTGCGGCAAGCGGGGAGAACTGGCCTCCGGCGACATTGGGAGAACGTGTCAATATCATGGGAAATGCATAAAAAACATTGCTATATGAAACTATCCCGCATAGCTTCAGGATCATGTTGTCACTCAGATTCAAGAAAGTAACCATCGCCACAACCTTCGCCGCATTCGCTGGCACGGCACTCGGAACCGGGGTTGCCTCCGCGGCAGAGCCTTCTTCTGGAATCTCCTTCGGCTCCAGCTCCGGTGAGCTGGCGCAGCTGAGCTCCACACTGTTTGGGAGCTCGAAGCCTGCTCCGGAAAACCCCGAGAACCCAGAAGCACCGGAAGGTTCTGGCCTGATTGAAAAGGCAGAGGACGTGGAGGGCCTCACGGAACCGCTGACGGCAGAGCAAGCCAAGGAGGTTCTCAACGGCAGCTTCGTTGCGAAGAAGAACGATAAGATCGGGCTTTCCTTCCAACCGGATGGAACCGTAGGAGTTTCTGATGGTTGTAACCTCGGTAACGGTACATACTCTATCGCGGAGGACACCGGCGCCCTAGAGATCAAAGACGTCATTACCACTATGAAGGCTTGCGAGCCGGACGTGATGGTCGATGTTCACGATTTCAACGTCATTGTTCCGAAGAAGCCACAGGTCTATTCCATCGATGACACCACCATCGCATTGGTCAAAGATGGGCAGGCAATTCAGTTCGTCAAGGTCGATACCCCTGAAGAGAAGTAAATAACCTTCCTTATCAGTGGCCAACCCCCAGCGGGAGGTTGGCCACTTTCTGTGTTTTAGTCTGCGGCCTGTAAGGGGATGGGGGAGTTGTAGAGTTGCCTCAAAATATCATCGGAAACGCATGAAATGGGTTGATGTCGGCGGCCGTGGCCGATAGCTTCGGGGCCATGATTTCACGCACACTGAAGAAAGTAACCACTGCAACCGCGTTCGTCGCCCTCGCCGGCGGCGTCCTGGGCGCCGGTACTGCCGGTGCGCAAGAGCTGTCCTCCGTCGATTCCCCGCAGTCCAGCCAGATCCAGGAGCTGAGCTCCCGCCTCTTTGGCGGTCCGGGCACCCCGGAGGACTCTGAAGCGCCGGAAGGCTCCGGGCTGATTGAGAAGTACGAGGACGTCGACGGTCTGCAAGACAAGCTGCCGGCTGATGAGGCCCAGAAGGTTCTCAACGGTACCTTCACCGCAAAGAAGAACCCAGAGATTTCCGTGACCTTCAATTCCGATGGAACCCTCGCCTACAACGATGGCTGCAACTCCGGTGGTGCTAGCTACAAGCTGGATCAGACCGATGCCATTGTGGTGGAGAACCTGAACTCTACGCTGCGTGCATGCTCCCCGGATGCCATGGCCGACGCCGATGCGCTCAAGGCTATTCTCTCGGCCAAGCCCGTTGTCTTCCCCCTGGAGGGAAACAACTACGCACTGGGTAGCCAGGGCCAGGTCATCCAGTTTGAGAAGGCCGAGAACTAAGGCTTCCTAAGCGTCCAGCATTGCACGTGGCGGGGCTAGTCCGAGAGTGGGCTGGCCCCGCTTGTGCGTGCGCGCCGGCCCTCGACGAGCCAGCCAATGAAGCGGCAGGAGCAGGCAGACCAGTGTGCGACAAGCAGCACCGGGATGCTGAGCGCGATGACGTCGAGAAGCTCCGAGCCATTCACCAGCGCTACTTGGTGCCCGCCCATGCTGACCGTTCCCGGTGGGAATGTGCAGGCCCACCACGCGGGCGAGTAATCCACCCAGCGAGCCACGTTGGGGTAGAAGGTGACCATGGCATAAAGCGCGAGGGGGATGGCAATGACCATGGCGGTGAGCCCGTAGTAGACAGAGAAACTACCGGGGTAGAGGATCTGCATGGCGGTAGTGGATTGGCCCACCACGCCTAACGGAACCCAGGCCGTCGCGGAGTTGGCGCCGGTGAGGTTGACTTTGCCGTGCCAAGCAGCCCAATACACGCGGATGAAGATGGGGACCGCAGTGGAGATAGACATGATGAATAAAACGGTGCCCATCACGTGGTAGGCGCGCCCGTAGTCGAGGGCGAGGAAGCCGGCCACGGAGGAGGAAATCATGGGGCCGACCAGCGGCAGGCCCCAGGTAAAGCGCGGCTGGCCGTCGAAACGGGTGAGCTGGATGGCCCACGTGATGACGGTGACGGGGCCACCGATCCAGAAGCCCACTAGGCGGAAGGTTCCGATATCCGTCAACCCGGACAGTGCTGCGCCGAGTGCCAGGATGCCGATGAAGTACATGGACCACTCAGCCATTGAAGTCCGCGCGAAGCTGGGCTGCCGATACACCGCGAAACCCACCGTCAGTACGAGAAGGATGACGCAGGATAGCGCTGCGAAGATGGCAGAGCCAGTTAGCATGCCTTCCTCAACGAGCAACCTGGAGACGATGGAGGTGCCCATGAGGCTGCCGCCCCACGCGGGGCCGGGCGGTGGTAGTTGGCGGAATCTATCAGTCACAGAGGGGAATAGTAACCATTTACTGCGCACATGTCCCTTGTACTGTGGTTGAACAGCACGTGAGATTGCGCCATTGTGGGCGCGCCAGTAGGGGAGAACACAGTGGGGCTGTTGTATTAGGCGGTGATACGACGACAGGCTCCGACGAATCAAGCGAAACGTCGAAGCCTGTCGTACCTGTCATATCAGTGCAGCTAGGACAGCTTACCTCTAGCAGTCGTAGTACATCTCAAATTCCTGCGGAGTCGGACGCAGGCGCACCGGTGCGATTTCGTTCTCACGCTTGTAGTTGATGTAGGTCTCGATGAGGTCCTCGGAGAAGACATCGCCTTCAGTGAGGAAGTCGTTGTCCTCCTCAAGCGCTGCGATGGACGCCTCCAGGGAGGTCGGTGCCTGCGGAATCGAGGCAGCCTCTGCCGGCGGCAGCTCGTAGAGGTCCTTATCCACCGGAGCGTGCGGCTCGATGCGGTTCTTGATGCCGTCGAGGCCTGCCATCATCATGGCGGCGAAACCGAAGTAGGGGTTGCCGGACGGATCCGGCGCGCGGAACTCGATGCGCTTTGCCTTCGGGTTGGAGCCGGTAATCGGGATGCGGATGGCAGCCGAGCGGTTGCGCTGCGAGTACACCAGGTTGATCGGTGCCTCAAAGCCCGGAACCAGGCGGTGGTAGGAGTTCAGGGTTGCGTTCGTGAACGCCAGAACCGCCGGTGCGTGGGCCAGGATGCCGCCGATGTAGTAGCGAGCAATGTCAGACAGGCCTGCATAGCCGGCCTCATCGTGGAAGAGCGGCTTGCCATCCTGCCACAGCGACATGTGGGCGTGCATGCCGGAGCCGTTATCGCCGGCCAGCGGCTTAGGCATGAAGGTCACGGTCTTGCCGAACTGCTCCGCGGTGTTCTTGATGATGTACTTGAAGGTCTGAATATCATCCGCCGCGTGCAGCAGGGAGTTGAAGCGGTAGTTGATCTCGTTCTGGCCGCTGCCCACCTCGTGGTGGAAACGCTCGATGACAAAGCCTGCCTTCTGCAGCTGCTCCACCATGGCGTCGCGAACTTCGCCGTGCTTGTCGACGGGCGCCGTAGGGAAGTAGCCGCCCTTCACGCGAGTCTTAAAACCGGTGTTCGGGGTGCCATCGAAGTTGGTCTCGGAACCGCGGTTCCACCAGCCTTCATCGGTATCAACCTCGTAGAAGCCGTGGTTAACGTCGGTGCTGTAGCGCACGGAGTCGAAAATATAGAACTCAGCTTCAGCGCCGAAGTTACAGGTATCCGCGATGCCGGTGGAAGCGAGGTACTCCTCAGCCTTGCGAGCGATGTTGCGCGGGTCGCGGCTAAAGGGCTCCAAGGTAAACGGGTCGTGGACGAAGAACTTGATGTTCAGGGTCTTCGCGGTGCGGAAAGGATCCACGAAGGCGGTCTTCGGATCCGGCAGCAGCGTCATATCGGACTCATCGATGGTGGTAAATCCGCGGATGGAAGAACCATCAAAGGCGAGGCCTTCGGCAGCTGCGTCTTCAGTAAATTCCTCGGCCGGAATAGAGAAGTGGTGCTCAGTGCCGGGGACGTCCGTAAACCGGATGTCAACGAACTTGACGTCCTCTTCCTTGATGAATGCGATGACGTCCTGGATTGTCTCAAAGGACACGGTGGTCTCCTGTTGGTTGACGTGTAGTACTCCCGACTAGTTTACAGGTATTGGCTTTGTCGCTGGGGTGTCTGGGGCACGTGGAGGCAAATTTTCTGCTTAGCAGAGCCGACGGCTAGATTGGTGGGCATGGCTGATAACAACGATGGCTTTGAGAACGGGCAGTGGCCTGGGCAAACAATGGGTTTGCCCAAGGAGGGCTCAGGTTCCCTGGCTTCTGTAATGCGGCGCACTTTTGGCGTTCTCATTGACTGGCTCTTGGCAATGCTAATAGCCAATCTCCTCGAGCTCTTTACGAATTCGCTCGGTGGCCCGGCATTCTTGGGCTATGCGGTGTGGGTAGTCATGGGCATCGTGTGCGGTTGGCTCTTCGCCCGCACCCCGGGCATGGCGCTGCTGGGGATGGGAGTCGCACGTCTTGATGTGCCGGGCTCTTCCGTTGGCTTGTGGCGAGCCGCGGTCCGCACGCTGCTGACTGCAGTGCTTTTCCCCGCAGTGATGGTCGATGCCGACGGCCGCGGCCTCCACGACCGCGCCACCGGCACCGCCGTCATCATGGCCTAAGGCTTGTTCTGCGTCAGCAGGTCGTATCCACCACAGATGCCCCACACGTGGTTCCCCTGAAAAGGTTTGTTTGGGGGCAAACAAACCTTCTTCATAACGCTAGATGGTTTACTTGGGGTCAAGTAAACCATCTGAGTAGAACCATCTGACGAAACCTGGTCACGAAGGCTAGGATGGTTCTAAAGCAACGAAGAATCGCAAGGTAAAGAAGGGGTCCCTTCCGGTTATCTCGGAAGGGACCCCTTCTTGTACGGAAACGAGGTGGCTTATTTGCCGCCCTTGCGCTCCTGCATGCGGCGCATGCGGCGGTTCATGCCCGCCATGTTTTGAGCCTGGCGGGGCATTGGGCCTTTGGGCAGGCCCGGAGTAGTGCCCGGCAGATCATCCATGGCCTCGATGCGGCGAATGTTCTCGTAGGTTTCGTTCTTGTTGTAGTTGCGCGGCAGCTTCATGATGTGGGTGCGCAGCTTGGACACCGGCACTTCGTCCTCACCGCTGCCCACGAAGACCTCGTACACCGGCACACCGCCAGCCAGGCGGTCAACGCGCTTCTTCAAACGGTTGAGGGTAGGGGCGACGCGCTTGCGGTCACCTTCGACGACGAAAATGACGCCGGAGTTACCGATCACGCGGTGAACCAGATCCTGCTGGCGGGTCGCAGCCACGCCAGGCTTGACCTTCCACACCACGCCCACGGTGTTGCGCAGCTGCTGCTCCAAAGCCCAGCCGGCGACACCTGGCTGGTCCTCCACCTTCTTGTACATGTCGCGCTCAAGGCGGCGAGTGAACAGGAACATGGCGAGCATCGCACCAAGGCCCAGGCCGATGATGAGCATGAACCACTGGCCGTTGAAAAGCGTGCCGATAAGGAAGAAGAGCAAGCCCATGCCCAAGAATGCAGCCAGCATGATGGGGATGAGAGCCTTGTCCTGCTTGCGCTGCATGTTGAACGCTTGCCACATCTGTGACCAGTTCTGCTTGCGCTGGGCGCGCTTGGCCGCCCGCTCTTGCTTCTTCGCGTCCTTGAGCGACGCCTTATCGTCCTTAGCCATGTCTCCTACTTTAAGGGCAAGGGGAATAAAAAGAGAAACGCGTTAGCGGATGGTAGCGGCAACAGAGTTGGCCTGTGCAGGGGTCTTGGCCATGCGCGTGGTCACCGGAGTTTCCTCGGAGGGGCCATACTTCTCGAGAAGGGTGGAAGCCTCCTGAGCTGTAGCGCCCTGGGAAGTCTCCGCCAGGTGCTTCAGGTTCTCCGGAAGCTCGAGGCCGCGTGCCTCCATGGCCTGCACGTAGAGGCGGCCAGCGCGGTAGGAGGAGCGGACCAGCGGGCCAGACATGACGCCACCAAAGCCGAGCTCCTTGGCCAGCTTGGAGTGCTCCACGAACTCCTCCGGGCGCACCCAGCGCTCGATCGGGTGGAAGCGCGGGCCGGGGCGCAGGTACTGGGTAATCGTGATGATGTCGCAGCCTGCCGAGCGCAGGTCGCGCAGTGCTTCCTCGATCTCCTCTGCGGTTTCGCCCATGCCCAGGATGAGGTTGGACTTGGTAATCAGGCCAAAGTCGTGGGCCTGGCGGATGACGTCGAGCGAACGCTCATAGCGGAAGGCCGGGCGGATGCGCTTGAAGATGCGCGGCACCGTCTCCAGGTTGTGGGCGAAGACCTCAGGGCGGGCTTCAAAAACCTCTTGGAGCAGGTCCGGCTTGCCGGAGAAGTCCGGGGTGAGGTTCTCCACGCCGGTGTTCGGGTTGAGTTCATGAATCTTGCGGACGACCTCAGCGTAGAGCCAGGCACCCTCATCCGGCAGATCATCGCGGGTAACACCCGTAATGGTGGTGTAGTTGAGATCCATTTCCTGGATATTCTCTGCCACACGGCGCGGTTCGTCGCGGTCCAGCTCCGCTGGCTTGCCGGTAGCGATATCGCAGAAATCACAGCGGCGAGTGCACTTGTCGCCGCCGATGAGGAACGTAGCCTCACGCGATTCCCAGCACTCGTGAATATTGGGGCAGCCAGCCTCCTGGCACACGGTGTGCAGGGAAGCACCAGTCACGCGAGATTTCATGTCCTCATACCCAGGGCCGGTGCGAACCTGGTTGCGGATCCAGCGCGGCTTCTGTTCGATGGGAGACTCCGCATTCTTCTTCTCAATGCGGAGCATCTTGCGTCCTTCAGGCTTAACAGTCACGGAACCTCACTTTAGGTGTTGAACTAGCTCTTTCTAATACAAGCCCTACGAGTGGCTGCTTTATTCCACCGAGGGTAGCCGCTATTTTTCTTGCGCGGCTTTGCGGGCTTGGCGGGCCTTCTCGTTGGCCACTTTGATGGGATCTGGGGCCGAGGCAAAGGTGTGGTCGGCCACCGTCAGTTCGCCGGAGAGGGCTTTGCGGAGGGCGTCGAGAAGCGGGGCTTCTGCCTCCTCCATGGTCACCTCACGGCCGAGCTCAAGCGACAGCGTCGACACATCCGCATCATCGATGCCGCAGGCCACGATGTGCTCGTAGTACTCCAAGGTGTTGGTGCAGTTGAGCGCTAGGCCGTGCATGGTCACGCCGCGGGTCACGCGAATGCCCAACGCACCTAGCTTGCGGTCGCGCTTCGGGGCGGCTGGGTCGGCAGCCCGGGTGCTGGAAGGAACCCACACACCCGAGCGGCCATCGATGCGCCCAGCGGTGCTCACGCCGAGTTCGCGGACGGCTTGGATGATGGCCTCCTCAAGACGGCGGACGTAGTCGACAACGTCAACCGGCTCGGCCAGTTTGATAATGGGGTAGACCACCAACTGGCCCTCGCCGTGCCAGGTGATGCGCCCGCCCCGGTCAACATCAATGACCGGTAGGCCATTATCGGGCATATCCTCCGGCTGCGTGCGCTTTCCGGCGGTGTAGACGTTGGGGTGCTCCACCACGAGGATGACATCACCCTGCGTGCCCGCCGCCCGCGCCGCCGCGAGCTCGGCCTGCAGATCCCAGGCCTCTTGGTAGCCCATGCGGCCCAAGCGGCGGATCTCCAGTGGTTCGTCGGAAGCGCGGATGGAGCGATCAGCGGGAAAGAAAGGTTCGCGGGGAGCAGTCATGAACCCAATCCTAAACCCCGCGAAGATTCAGCCAGAAAGGGGCTGAGTGTGCGCTGCTCAAGCGTTGTTTTAATCGACGCCGTTGGCGGAAGCGTACTCATCGGCGGTCATCAGCTCGCCGACCTCGGTGACCTCGACCTCGAAGAGCCAGCCCTCACCGAAGGGATCGTTGTTGATGACTGCATAGTCATCGTGCACGTCCTCGTTGACGGCGGTCACGGTGCCGGTGACCGGGGAGTAGAGGTCAGACACGGACTTGGTGGACTCCACCTCGCCGCAGGTCTCGCCGTGCTCGACGGTATCGCCCACGGCGGGCAGCTCAGCGAAGACGACCTCACCCAGGCGGTCAGCGGCCACGGAGGTGATGCCAATACGGACGGTAGAACCAACGACAGAGTCAGCGGTGGCGTTGATCCACTCGTGGTCCTCGGAGTAGGAGAAATCGGAAGGAAGGTTAGCCATGAGAAGGGGTGTCCTTTCGGTAGTTGACTTCAGTAGTGGAGTTTACTTATCGCGCTTGTAGAAGGGCAGCGCGGACACTTCGAAGGGGTAGCGCTTGCCGCGGATGTCTACCTCGACGGCCGCACCCGGCTCGAGGCCAGCTGCGGTATCGATGAGCGCGAGCGCTACTGGGTGTCCCAGGGTGGGGGAGGGCTGGCCGGAGGTCACCATGCCCACCTTGTTCTCACCCACGTAGACCTCGGAACCGGCGCGCGCGGCGCGGCGCTGGGAGGAGACCAGTCCGGTGATAACGGCCTGCGGGCCTTCCTCGGCGCGCTGGCGCAGCACCTCAGCGCCCACAAAGTCCTGCTCCTTCTTGGCAAAGGCGCGGGACATTCCGGCTTCCACCGGAGTGATATCGCGGGTGAGCTCGTTGCCGTAAAGCGGCATGCCTGCCTCCAAGCGCAACGAGTCGCGTGCTGCCAAGCCGCAGGGCTTGATGCCGTATTCCTCGCCGGCCTTGAGCAGCTCTTCCCACAGCTCCGGGGCATCGGAGTTGTAGACGATGAGCTCGAAGCCATCCTCACCGGTGTAGCCGGTGCGGCAGATAAACGCGTACTTGCGGGCCACCTTGCCGGTCATCGCGGCATAGTAGGGCAGGTCCATGACAGCCTGCTGCTTGGTGTCCTCCACCAGCGGGACAAGGATCTCCAGCGCCTTTGGGCCCTGGACGGCGATCATCGCCACATCGCGGGACTCGTTCTTCAGGTCCACATCGAAGCCCTCGGCGCGCTCGTTGAGCGCTTCCCACACGGTGTCGGCGTTGCCAGCATTGGGCACGACGAGGAACTTGGTCTCCTCCAAGCGGTAGGTGATGAGGTCATCGATGATGCCGCCATCCTCCGCGCAGATCATGGAGTACTTCGCCTTGCCCTCCTTAAGCGTGGTGAGGTTGGAGATGAAGCAATAGGAGAGGAACTCGGCGGCGTCCGGGCCGTTGACCCAGACTTCACCCATGTGGGAGAGATCGAAGAGGCCTGCGGCATTACGTACCGCGCGGTGCTCCTCGAGCTCGTTGTCATACTTCAGCGGCATCTCCCACGGTCCGAAGGGGGTGAAGGTGGCGCCGAGTTTCTCGTGCTCAGCATGCAGCGGGGAGTGCAGGTAGTCAGTCATTGATTAAACCTCCTGGTTGTCGTCGGAGTAGTCAAAAGCCTCTGGCGGCGGGCAGGTGCACACCAGGTTGCGGTCACCGTAAGCCTCGTCGATGCGGCGCACCGGCGGGAAGTACTTGTTAGCGCGCAGGGAGGTCACCGGGTAGGCGGCCTGTTGGCGGCTAAAGGCAAAGTTCCACTCGTCGGCGGCGACGGATTCGGCGTTGAACGGTGCGTGGTGGATGACGGAGTCCTCGTAGGCCACCTTGCCGTCGATGATCTCCTGGATCTCGGCGCGGATGGAGCGCATGGCTTCGATGAAGCGGTCCAGCTCACCCAGGTCCTCGGACTCGGTGGGCTCCACCATGAGGGTGCCGGCCACCGGGAAGGACAGGGTCGGCGCGTGGAAGCCGTAGTCCACGAGGCGCTTGGCTACATCGGCGGCGGTGACGCCGGAGGCGTCGGTCAGCTCGCGCAGGTCAAAGATGCATTCATGCGCCACCAGGCCGGCATTACCCGTGTAGAGAACGGGGAAGGAATCCTTCAGGCTCTGCGCCAGGTAGTTCGCGCCGAGGATGGCATGGCTCGTGGCCTCCGTGAGCCCTTGCGAGCCCACCATGGCCAGATAAGACCAGGAAATTGGCAGCACGCCGGCCGAGCCGTAGCGCGATGCTGTGGACGGCACGCCGGTGCCCTCCACAGCCGGCTGCGCAGGATCCAGCTGGGGATCGTTGGCATCCGTCGGCAGGAAAGGTACCAAGTGCTTGGCGACGCCCACCGGGCCCACGCCCGGGCCACCTCCGCCGTGCGGGATGGTGAAAGTCTTGTGCAGGTTGAGGTGGGAGACATCGCCACCGAAAGCACCCGGACGGGCCCAACCGGCCAGCGCGTTCATGTTCGCGCCGTCGATGTAGACCTGGCCGCCGGCTGCGTGGACCTTGTCGCAGACCTCGCGTACTTCCGGGTCGAAGACGCCGTGGGTGGAGGGGTAGGTAATCATGATGCCGGCGACGTGCTCGCCGTGCTGCTCGAGCTTGGCGTCGAGGTCGGCGACGTCAATGGAGCCATCGTCAGCGGTCTTGATCACGACGACGCGCAGGTTCGCCAGGGTCGCCGAGGCCGCGTTGGTGCCGTGCGCGGAGGCCGGAATGAGGATGACATCGCGGCCGTGGTCGCCGTTGGCAACGTGATAGCGACGAATGGCCAGCAGGCCGGCCAGCTCACCCTGGGAACCGGCGTTGGGCTGGATCGAAACCTGGGCGTAGCCGGTGATATCGGCGAGCCAGGACTCGAGCTCGTCGATCAGCGCGCGCCAACCAGCGGTGGTCTCCTCCGGGGCATACGGGTGGATGCCCGCGAACTCCGGCCAGGAGATGGGCTCCATGGCAGAGGTCGGGTTGAGCTTCATCGTGCACGAGCCCAGCGGGATCATGGTGCGGTCGAGTGCCAGGTCCTTATCCGCCAGGGTGCGCAGGTAGCGCAGCATCTGGGTCTCGGAGTGGAGGGAGTTGAAGATCTCGTGCTGCAGCGGCTCCTCGGAACGCTGGACGGCGGACGGAATCTCGAAGGAGCCAGACATGGCTGGCTCGGAGTTAGTGGAGGCCTCGGCGTCGAAGGCAGCGGCAAGGGTGTTGACGTCCTCGTTGGTAGCGGACTCGCCGAAGGAGATCGAGACCTTGTCGGAGCCGATGGCGCGCACCAGGTAGCCCTGCTCCTGCAGCTGGGTCTTGATGGCGGCGGCATCCACGCCGGTGACGGTCACGGTGTCAAAGAAGTCGCGGGAGACAATCTCCTTGCCCGCGCCGGTGACTGCCGCAGCGAAAGCAGAAGCGCGGTCATGCACGCGCTGGGCAATCTCCTTCAGCCCCTGCGGGCCGTGGTAGACGGCGTACATCGAGGCCACGTTGGCCAGGAGAGCCTGGGCGGTACAGATATTGGAGGTGGCGCGCTCGCGGCGGATGTGTTGCTCGCGGGTTTGCAGCGCCAGACGATAAGCGGGGCGGCCGGCGGCGTCCTTGGACACGCCCACGATGCGGCCCGGAAGCTGGCGCTTGAGCTTATCCGTGACGGACATGAAGGCCGCGTGCGGGCCACCGAAGAAGAGCGGGACGCCGAAGCGCTGCGAGGAGCCGAGGACGACGTCTGCGCCCATCGAACCAGGCGCTTCTAGAAGGAGCAGCGACAGTGGGTCGGCCACGACGGCGGCCAGGGCGCCGCGGGTGTGGAGCTCCTCGATGGCGGCGTGCGGGTCGACGATATCGCCCTCGGTTCCGGTGTAAGCCAGAACTGCACCGACGAGGTCTTCGCCGACGATGCCATCGCGGACATCAGCAATCTCGACCTCGAGCTCGATGGCGCGGGCGCGCTCAGCGGCCACGGTCAGGACCTGCGGGTGCAAGCGCGAATCCAACAGCACGCGGCGGCCCTTCTTCACCGCGCGGGCCATCAGTCCGACGGCTTCGGCGGTGGCAGAGGCTTCGTCGAGAAGCGAGGCGTTTGCGATGGGAAGGCCGGTCAGGGACTCAATCATGGTCTGGAAGTTCAGCAGTGCCTCGAGGCGGCCCTGCGAGATCTCCGGCTGGTAGGGCGTGTAGGCGGTGTACCATCCGGCGTCCTCCAGCAGCCCGCGGCGAATGACCGCCGGGGTGAGGGTATCGGAGTAACCCTGGCCATAGAAGGACTTCAGCACGACGTTCTGGGAGGCGTACTCGCGCAGCTTCGCCTGCGCATCATCTTCGCTCAAAGCCTCCGGGAGGTTGAGCGCCTCGGTGGCGCGGATGGAGGCTGGCAAGGCGGCATCGACAAGCGCATCGACGCTGTCGTAGCCCAGGGCCTTGAGCATCGTTTCACGCTCGGCTGCATCCGGGCCGAGATGACGAGAGATGAAATCCATATGGTGAATCTCCTTCGTGGCGTTAGTTTGTGTGACCTAAACTGCTCCAAGTATAAAGCGTATGCCATGACATTAACCCCGGTTACCCCTGATTCGGAGATGTAGCGTCACGGCAGTCAGCGCCGCGACAGCGAACCCGATGATGAAGGCGGTGGAATACCCCGTGACAGGGCCCAAAAGCGAGAGGATGAACGGGGCAAAGAAGCCGAGATAGGTCAGCGAATAAAACACCCCCGTTGCCGCGCCGAGTTCCGCCGGGTGAGCGATGGCTTGCGTTTCTGCGAGCCCGCTGAGCATGCCAATTCCATAGGAGCTGCCCATGATGATGGCCGCGAGGGGGAGGAGGAACACCGCCCAGCCGTGGTGTGCCGCCGCGACGACGATGAGACACAGGAGCATGCCTATCGCGGCCAGCACCATGCCGTGGAACGCGGTTACGCGGATGCGGCCCGCTAGCTGCTGGATTACCACGCCGCTTCCCATGGTGAGTAGCGCACAGAGCCCGGCAATGAGAATGGGGTGGCGCAGGTGCTCACTGAGCTGCGAGGGGAGGAAGACGAAGGCAGTGGTGGCGGAGCCGAAGACCCACGGTGCATAGAGCACGACTGGTACGTAGCGGGGAGTAAGCAGACTGGTGGGGATTAAGGAACGGCGCCGTGATTGTGAATGGGGCTGTGGCTGTTCGGTGCGCTTTTCGGGCACCGTCCACACGAGTGGGACCACGACGAGGGCAAGTGCGATGTGTAATAGATAAGGCAGGACGGTGGGCCAGGGGAGGAATTCCGCAGCGATGCCGGCGACTCCAGGCGCGGAGGCGAAGCCGGCCGACAGGGCAATGGAAGAACGCTTCGCACCAACGCTGAGGTGAGTGCTGAGCTCCTTAATCCAGGCAGCACCGGAAGACATGGCCAGTCCCACTGCAGCCCCGGCACACAGGCGTCCGATGAGCAAGGGGAGGAAGGCGCCGCCTGCGCCGCCAAGGAAGACCAGCGAGCCAGCAGTGGTAATGAGGACGGCTGGGCGCATGACGGCGCGGCGTCCCAGCGAATCCGAGAGAGGACCGCCAATGAAAAGTGCCACCATGATGCCGAGGGCATAAATGCCAAAGAGAAAGGTCGTCTGCAGAACCCCCAGGTTGGTGGTGACTTGGTAGACCACGACCATGGGAGCAAAAAGATTAGCGCCGCACGCGACGAGGAACATGCCTAAAGCGACGCGAAACCATTTCTGAGAAACCATGCGCCACAGTCTAGTGTGCTGAGTCACAGTCAGGTGGGTACTTGGAGTGAAGGTGGCGCGCGGAAGGCGCCTATCTGCCAAAGTTACTGAACTCGCCGCAGGATTTGCAGAGATCTTCGTCAGTTAGGCCGGGTGCTGGCATGAGAGTGCTTGTCGCCGGGCCGCCCTGGGCCGCTGTGCGGCGTAGGAGGAGAGAAACAGCACGTAAAACGACGAAGCTCCCCCGCCGCGGTGGCGGGGGAGCAGCCTCTTAAGACGTGGAGGTCTTGTTAAGGCTTAGAGGTCAAGGTCGGCTTCGAAATCAGCGGTTTCGAGGCGGTCCTTGATGGTCGTGATGAAGCGACCAGCGTCGGCACCGTCGACCACCTGGTGGTCGTAGGTGAACGGCAGGTAGCACATCTGGCGGATGGCGATGGCGTCCTGGCCGTCCTCGGTCACGACGACCGCGCGCTTGGTAATAGCGGCGGTGCCCAGGATGCCAGCCTGCGGCGGAACCAGAATCGGGGTATCCAGCAGGGCGCCCTCGGAGCCGATGTTGGTCACGGTGAAGGTTGCACCGGTCAGATCGTTCGGCTTGAGCTTGTTGTTGCGGGCCTTATCAGCCAGCTCGGCGATCTTCTGAGCGATCTCCGGCAGCGTCAGCTCCTGGGCCTTGTGGATGACCGGGGTCAGCAGGCCGCGCGGAGTATCCACGGCGATGGCCACGTTGACGTCAGCGTGGTAGGTCATCTCCTTGGTCTCCGGGTTGTAGGACGCGTTGACGTTCGGGTGGGAGACCAGTGCCTCAACGGTGGCCTTCACGATGAACGGCAGGAAGGAGAGGTTGGCCTCGTACTTGTCGATGAACGCCTGCTTGGACTGCTTGCGCATATCCCAGATGGCGGTCATATCGACTTCCTGGACGTGGGTCAGCTGAGCGGAAATCTGGAGGGCCTCAACCATCTTGGTCGCCGTGATCTCGCGGATACGGTTGACCTTCTGGGTGGTGCCGATGAGCTCCTGCTTCTCCGGATCCACAGACTTGGTGGACCAGCGAGCGCGCGGGTTGCTGGAGGAGGCGCTAGCGGAGGAGGCCGGTGCCTCACCTTCGCCGGCGGCGGCCAGGACGTCCTGCTTGCGGATGCGGCCACCGACGCCAGTGCCGGAGACGGTGGAGAGGTCTACGCCGTGCTTCTCAGCCAGCTTGCGCACCAGCGGGGTGACATACGGGACGTTATCGCCGTTGTTGACCTTCGTGGAGGTCTCAGAAGTCTTCGGCTCGGAGGACTGGGAAGCAGCCGGCTTGTCCTCTGCCTTCGGCTCTTCCTTCT
>NZ_KV805064.1:0-1292 GCF_001811515.1 Corynebacterium sp. HMSC076G08
CACCACACCGCTACCATTTCAGTCTTCTGAACATTTTAGATCGCCGATGCTCCCGTCAACCATCTTTCGTCTTTAAGGGCTTAATACCTCACCCCCAGTGAGCGGCACGTGAATCGTGGTCGGGGATCGCCGATATCCCCGCCAGCATGGCTTTGTCTGACGGGTTTTCTTTCTATTGGGAGCGCCTTTGTTGCAGGTTACCGCCGGTTTTCTGTGTGTGGTGGTTGGGTGTTAGCTGCTGTCGGGTGGTGGGTCTGGTGGTCGTTCTGGTTCTCGTTCGGCGTTGAGTCTGGCTAGTGCTTCTTGGTACTCGGGCATTGCGGTAATTGGTGCACCCCAGGGTGGGATGAAGGCCACCCCGGTGTTGAGTCGGTACATGTAGCCGCGCCCGGTAGGTCTTAAAGGGTCATCGTCGTTAATGCCGTTGTGGTAGGCGCACAGGAAGGTCAAGTTCTTAATGTTGGTGTAGCCACCAGCCTGCCAAGGGATGAGATGATGCACCTGGCAGTAATCGGCTGGCTTATTACACCCAGGTCTAGAACAGGTGTGGAATTCAGCGTGCAGGGTAAGACGTTGCTTGAAGTTTGCCCCGCGCTCGAGCCGCCAGGTGTTGATGGGGCCTTCGATGGGGTGCACGATGGTGGCGTAGCCGATTTCGGCAAACTTATGGGTGAGAAACTCAGCGCCTGTCATGCGCGCACCGTTGGTCAAGTTGAGTTCGATCTCGTCCCCGTCGCCGTTGATGATTTGGTCCAACTCGTTCAGTGTGACGATGACTTGGGTGCGCACCGCTGGCTTTGTGCCGGCTGTTTCTTGGTTGAAGAAGACGTCGTTGGCGGCTTTGAGTAGGTCGGTGTTGTTGGTGGATTCTAAGACTGCGCGCATGTTGGCAATCGTGGTGGCATCGTCAGTAATGGAGAGCGTGTTAGGGCCTTGCTCTCGGTAGGTGATGCGCACACCTGGTTTGGCGGTTCTTTTACGCTTGAGTTCTTTAAGCCGTGCGGTAGCAACGGTGGGGATGCGGTGTGCGGGTGTGGCGGCAAGTTTTGCTCGGAGGTTCCACGCATCCAAGGTCTTCTTTACTTTTGAAACATAGGTTTCAATCAGTGTGAGGGTGCCCAAGCTGTGGCGTTGGGCAAGGGCGGCTGCACGTGCTTTCTTTTGCTTGCCGGTGTAGCGGGTGGGGCCGAAGTACACCTGGTTAAGGCCGGCAAGCTCTGTGGCGTCGGCTGGGTCAGCGCCGAGCGCGCGAAGCTCATCGGGTGAGCCAGGTATATGCTCCACCAGCGCAA
>NZ_KV805064.1:1392-123504 GCF_001811515.1 Corynebacterium sp. HMSC076G08
AGATTAAACCAGCACCCGCAACCCCGCAACCGGAAGAAGAAAAACCCTGCTCACGAGTAGTTTTGTGAGCAGGGTAGGTGGTATCTAGAGGACCGCGTTGCGCACCTTCGTGAAGTGGACCTTGTATCGCGTATCCACATCCACGTCAGGGAACGCGGCACGGAAGTCCCGGTCGTTGACCTCGATGGCGTCCTTAATTCGCAGGATCGGGGTATCGGGATCCGCCAGGACCTCGTACTGCAGAGTCGGCCGCGAGCGGTCGTAGGCGACGAGCCGCGAGACCTTCTCCACGCCCTCAACCTCAGCGAGGGTATCCGCCACCGCGCCTGCAATAGCGGACATCTCAGTTTTAATCGCGCCCTCCTCATTCGATTGTTCCGAAGAGACCGAGCTAAACCGATGGTGCCGCAGGTTGCTGATCACAAGCCACAGACCGGCTAGGGCGCAGACAATCGTCGCCAAGCCCAGCGCATAGGGCCACCAGCCCTGCTCCGGTAAGCCCGCCCATGTGTCGTGGTCAACCCACGTTGCCAGGTAGGTGGCAAAGGACACGTCGAAGTGAATGAGAATCGGCCACGCGCCCAGAGCAATGAGAAGGGCTCCCACAATGGCAAGGATCGTACGGTCCACGCCGGCAAGCGCCTTAGACATTAGCGATCTCCTCCTGTTCGTCCTCAATCACCACGGTGATGTCCGGAGCCGGGGTAATAGCCGCGAGTGCTGCGGTTACCGCCTCAGTCACGCGCTCTTTAAGCTGCGCGTCGTCGGCATCGCCCGTCGCAGTCACCGTTATGCGCGCTTGGTCCTTAGAGATCCGCGCCCTACTACGCGCCGCCGTGGTTCCTGGCACCCGACGCGCCGTTGCCGACGCCACCCGCGCAATGTCCACCGCGCGCAACCACATCGACGCATCCTCGGAGTCAATCCGCACGTGCGTCGTCTTCCGCGGCGCACACGCCGCCCACAACAAAAACAGTCCGATGAGGATGGCCGCACCGCCGGCCACCAGCATCCACCCGTGGATCTCCGGGGAGGACATCACATCGATGAACGGCTGCAACCACGACGCAGCGCCCTCATCGGCACCCACGACCCAGGCCTCACGCCCCACGACCACGGCGGCGACGAGCAGGACGACGCCCAGGATGATGGTCCAGCCGCGCGCCGGCGGGGAGGCCTTCGGGCGTTGACCAAAGCCAACGGGCAGGGAGCTCTCACTCATAATGGCCTCCTATCGTTGATCGTGATGGCGCGCAGCGGCGCCGGGCGCGGGACGTCTACCCGGCGTGTGAACTGGGCCGAGGGCCGAATCTCAATCGGGCGCAGCTGGAGCGGCTCGGCGTGCGGGGAGCGCAGCGCTGGTGCCTGCGGAACTTCCACGTGCCGCGGCTGGACCGGGCGGGGAGTAGTGATGCGGCGCAACGCGAATTCCTGGGGCGACGCCACCGAACGAACGTTGACGGGTGCGGGGTCAGCAATAGCACGCAGCGGCCGCGGCGCTGGCGTGCGAATTGGCCGAAGCTCGTCGTAGCGCTGCTCTGAAGGGCCGAAACCTTCCGTGCGAACCGCAACCTCGGATGGCGCGGCAACACCCCGCACCCGCGGTCCCTCCGGTGCCGCCACGGCACGTACCGTAGCCTCGCGTGGGACCTCGATGTGGCGCACGGGCGCGCCGTGCGCGGTGGTGATGGGCTTGAGGACACGCTCCGGAACAATCGCCGGGATCTGCGCCGGCAGCGGCGCCCGTGTCTCGACCGCCAAGGCAGTCGTGCGTTCGCCTGCCACGGCGCCACCCACGGTGACGTTGACGCGGGTGGTCCGGAAACCGGTGAAATCACGCACGGCCTCTCGTATCGCCGTGCGAACGGCCGCTGCAACGTCGGTGACGGGGGAGGGCCAGTAGACGGCGATATCGACGTCGACAGCGACCATCTGCGTATCCGGATCCATCTGCGCCATCACGCGCGGAAAGGCGCGGCCGGCCAGGCCGGCAAGTTTGGCGTCGACAGCCGCGGTTCCCGGCACACTCGCGATGGCGGAGCTAATCACCTTCTCCATCGCGCGCAGAGAAAAGCGGGTGCGGCCGTGTTTGGCGGTGCTCACTAGCCTCGGCCTCTATCCTGGCCGACCACGCCCTTCCATACCGCAGTGAGGTCGATGCGGCCGTCGAAATGCGCGCCAATCACGCCACCGACTGCGGCGAGCAGCACCGCGAGCGCGACGTACCACACGCCGAGGTAGATGAAAAAGGCCAGAACCAAGCCGGCGATCACGCCGAGGGAGGTGTAATTCTTCATGGTTTTCCTTTAGTTCTGTGGGTCGGTTCCTTTTAGACCGCGTCGTCGAAGACAACGTCCACGCGGCGCACCGCGGGCCAGGTGGCTCGGACGGTGGTGCGGGTGGCGTCGCCAAGCTCGGCGAGGGGGACGCCAGCGCTGACATCAACGACGAGGTGCAGCTCTAGGTGCGTGTCATCCTGCGGGCTGGGGCGGCGGATGCCATGCACGCGCTCACCGGGGAAGAGCAGCGCGACCTCCCCGAACCGGCCGGGCGAAAGCTTGGCGACGCCCCTCAGATCCGTCACCGCCTCCGCTATGGACGTGGCAATGGGGAGGGTGAGCTCGGCAGAGGTCACGTTATGCCTGGCCCTGGGTAACTGCCGGGGCCGTTTCGGCAGACTCGTCTTCTTCGCGCGGCAGCTTGACGTCGTGGACGACGACATCGACACGGTCCACGGACAGGCCGGTCATGCGCTCGACCGCGTTCATGATGTTGCGGCGGATAGCCTCGGCGAGCTCGTGGATGGCCACGCCGTACTCGGCGATGATGGCGATATCAATGGAAGCGGTGCCGTTGTTCACCTCGACGCTCACGCCCTGGCGGACGTCCTCGGAAGCGCCGAAGGATTCGCGGATGGAGCCCATCATGCGGGCGCCACCGCCGCCGAGGGCGGCGACGCCGGAAACCTCGCGGGCAGCGATGCCGGCGATCTTGGACACAACGACATCATCGATGCGGGTGGTGCCGAAATCGGTCTCCAGGTTCTTGTTGCGCTCCGGGGCAGGGGCCGGGGTGGCGTCGTTAGCCGGGGCGGTCTGCTCGGCGACGTCCTTGGGGGTGGTGTTCTCAGCCATGGTGGATCCCTCTCACTGTGTAGTTGATGTAGGTCTGTATCTACGCCACGAGCTTAACCTCGAACGCGGTCCG
Organism: Corynebacterium sp. HMSC076G08; assembly: GCF_001811515.1. NCBI lineage: Bacteria > Bacillati > Actinomycetota > Actinomycetes > Mycobacteriales > Corynebacteriaceae > Corynebacterium > Corynebacterium sp. HMSC076G08. The sequence continues at coordinate 4,600 of NZ_KV805064.1, forward strand.
CGGGGCGGCGGAGAGTCAATCCTTGGCCAAAACGTGATGTTACCCACTGTTTCTGCAGGAGTTTGGAAAACGCGAGGTTACGTGCTTAAATACAGGGGTTGCTTTAACACAGCGGCGTAGCCGCAGGCTTCAGCCTGTAGGGCGTCGTTGCTGGTAAGGCGAACATGACACCTTTGTTGTGGAGTTCTTCTGGAACTACACGCGAAGGTCATCCGATCGGGCTAGGTCCGCGCTTGAGCAGAGACAATCCCGAGAAGATGGACCGGAGAAGGGGCATGGCAAATAAACAGCGGCAGTATATGAATAAGACTTTGGTTGCGGATCATTGAGATCTAACGCCCCAGTCTTCTTCCTATTTACTTTGACTACGGGTCTTGTACCCCGTCACGAGCACTGCACTCTGGGCTTTTGCCTTAAGTCACTCTCGTGGTCGTCATGACAGTCAGACAACTGGCGTTGAGCCATGGCTTCCAGCCCGGACAACGTTATAGAGAAATCGAGAAGCAATTTCCCACCGCTTCACGCCCCGGATAGGCCGGGAATGTGAAAGTGGGGAAGCGAGGAAGAGGATAAGCGTGGCGGGACAAAAAATCCGCATTCGGCTGAAGGCCTACGACCACGAGGCCATCGACGCTTCTGCTAAGAAGATCGTCGAGACCGTTACCCGTACGGGTGCTCGTGTTGTCGGCCCGGTGCCGCTCCCAACCGAGAAGAACGTATACGCCGTTATTCGTTCTCCGCACAAGTACAAGGACTCTCGCGAGCACTTCGAGATGCGCACTCACAAGCGCCTCATCGACATTCTCGACCCGACCCCGAAGACCGTTGACGCCCTTATGCGCATCGACCTTCCGGCAAGCGTCGACGTGAATATCCAGTAAGCGATCGACACAACGTATTTGGTGGAGAACAAACAATGAGTGAAAACGAGATCAAGGGAATTCTGGGCACCAAGCTCGGCATGACCCAGGTCTTCGACGAGGAGAACCGCGTTGTGCCGGTGACTGTCGTCGAGGCTGGCCCGTGCGTGGTTACCCAGATCCGTACTGTAGAAACCGATGGCTACAACGCCATCCAGATTGCCTTCGGCGAGAAGGACCCGCGCAAGGTCAACAAGCCTGCAACCGGTCACTTCAAGAAGGCTGGCGTGACCCCGCGCCGTTACGTCGCTGAGATCCGCATGGACGATACCTCCGCATACGAGGTCGGCCAGGAGGTCAAGGTGGATATCTTCGAGGGCGTGACCTTCGTCGACGTCACCGGCACCACCAAGGGTCACGGCTACGCTGGCGCCATGAAGCGCCACGGCTTCGCAGGCCAGGGCGCTGCCCACGGTAACCAGGCTGCTCACCGCCGCGTTGGTGGCATTGGTGGCGCTTCGTTCCCGGGCCGCGTCTTCAAGGGTAAGCGCATGGCTGGCCGCATGGGCCAGGACCGCGTGACCACCCAGAACCTGAAGATTCAGAAGATTGATGCCGAGTCCAACCTGCTGCTCATCAAGGGTGCTATCCCGGGTGCGCGCGGTGGCCTCGTCACCGTTAAGACCGCAGTGAAGGGCGGTGCACACGCATGAGCAACCTCAAGCTAGACGTCCAGACCGCTGACGGTAAGACCAACGGCACCGTTGAGTTGCCGGCCGAGCTCTTTGACACCGAGGCATCCATTGCTCTGATGCACCAGGTTGTCAACGCACAGCTCGCTGCCGCTCGTCAGGGTACCCACAAGACCAAGACTCGCGGCGAGGTCCGCGGCGGTGGTCGCAAGCCGTTCCGCCAGAAGGGCACCGGCCGCGCCCGCCAGGGCTCCATCCGTGCTCCGCACTACACCGGCGGTGGCACCGTGCACGGCCCGGTCCCGCGTGACTACTCCCAGCGCACCCCGAAGCGCATGATCAAGGCTGCTCTCTACGGCGCACTGTCTGACCGTGCACGCAACGAGCGCATCCACGTCATCGAGGAGCTCGTCCCGGGCCAGACCCCGTCCACCAAGCAGGCCAAGGCTTTCATCGAGCGCCTCACCGACCGCAAGAATGTTCTTCTGGTCATCGGCCGCGAGGACATCAATGCTCGCCGCAGCGCCAACAACCTGCCGAACGTCCAGATCCTGGACGCCGGCCAGCTGAACACCTACGACGTTCTCTACTCGGACGACGTTGTGTTCTCCGTTGAGGCTCTGCACACCTTCGTCGAGCGCGCTACCGGCGCCGCCGAGGAAGCTAAGGAGGAGAAGTAATGGCTAAGCTCGCTAACCCGCGCGACGTCATCATCGCACCGGTTGTGTCCGAGAAGTCCTACGGCCTGATGGAGCAGAACGTCTACACGTTCTACGTCTCCACGGACTCCAACAAGACCCAGATTAAAGATGCCGTCGAGCAGATCTTCGGCGTGAAGGTTGCTTCCGTGAACACCGTGAACCGTGCAGGTAAGCGCAAGCGCACCCGCACCGGCTTCGGTCAGCGTAAGTCCACCAAGCGCGCCTACGTGACGCTCCGTGAAGGCAGCGACTCCATCGACGTCTTCGGCGGTTCTGCTAGCTAGCAGAACGGCTTAAAGAGCCGATAAGGAAAAGGAAGAATTATGGCTATTCGTAAGTACAAGCCGACAACTCCGGGTCGCCGCGCATCCTCCGTGTCCGAGTTCGAGGAAATCACTCGCTCGACCCCGGAGAAGTCCCTGCTGCGCCCGCTGAGCAAGACTGGTGGTCGTAACAACTACGGCCGCATCACCACCCGCCACATCGGCGGTGGCCACAAGCGCCGTTACCGTCTCATCGACTTCCGTCGTACCGACAAGGACGGCATCCCTGCAAAGGTCGCTCACATCGAGTACGACCCGAACCGTACCGCTAACATCGCCCTCCTGCACTACGCAGACGGCGAGAAGCGCTACATCATCGCCCCGAAGGGCTTGAAGCAGGGCACCATCGTTGAGGCTGGTCCGAACGCAGATATCAAGGTTGGCAACAACCTGCCGCTGCGCAACATCCCGACCGGTACCACCATCCACGCTGTGGAGCTCAAGCCGGGCGCTGGCGCTAAGCTGGCTCGCTCCGCTGGTGCCTCCATCCAGCTGCTGGGTAAGGAAGGCAAGTACGCCATCCTGCGTATGCCGTCCTCCGAGATTCGTCGCGTCGACATCCGTTGCCGCGCCACCGTCGGTGAGGTTGGCAACGCTGACCAGATGAACATCCGTTGGGGCAAGGCCGGCCGTATGCGTTGGAAGGGCGTCCGCCCGACCGTCCGCGGTGTCGTTATGAACCCGGTCGACCACCCGCACGGTGGTGGTGAGGGTAAGACCTCGGGTGGTCGCCACCCGGTGTCGCCGTGGGGCCACAAGGAAGGCCGCACCCGCAACCCGAACCGTTACTCGAACAACATGATCGTGCGCCGTCGTCGCCCGAACAAGAAGCGCTAAGAGGAGGTAAACAATGCCACGCAGCCTTAAGAAGGGCCCGTTCGTCGATGAGCACCTCCTCAACAAGGTTGATGCTCAGAACGAGGCCGGCACCAAGCAGGTCATCAAGACCTGGTCTCGCCGCTCCACCATCCTGCCCGACTTCATCGGTCACACCTTCGCCGTCCACGACGGTCGTAAGCATGTCCCGGTGTTCGTCGAGGACTCCATGGTTGGTCACAAGCTCGGTGAGTTCGCACCCACCAAGACCTTTAAGGGTCACGTTAAGGACGACAAGAAGGGACGTCGATAAGCGATGAGTGACACCATCACCTCCGCATCCGCAACGGCTCGCTACGTCCGCGTTACCCCGATGAAGGCACGCCGCGTCATCGACCTGGTCCGCGGTAAGTCCGTAGCCGAGGCACTTGCAATCCTGAAGTACGCTCCGCAGGGCGCCGCTGAGCCGGTTGCCAAGGTTGTTGCATCCGCAGCTGCCAACGCTGAGAACAACTTCGGTCTCGATCCGCGCACCCTGGTCATCTCCGAGGCATACGCCAACGAGGGTCCGACCATGCGTCGTTTCCAGCCGCGCGCACAGGGCCGCGCATTCATGATTCGTAAGCGCACCAGCCACATCACCGTGGTTGTCGAGAGCCAGAAGGAAGGGGCCAAGTAATGGGCCAGAAGATCCATCCTCACGGCCTACGTTTGGGCATCACTTCCGACTGGAAGACCCACTGGTACGCCGATAAGGACTACGCAAATTACGTAGCCGAAGACATCAAGATCCGCGAGTACCTGGAGAAGGGCCTCGACCGCGCCGGCATCGCCGACGTCGTCATCGAGCGCACCCGCGACCGCGTCCGCGTGGACATTCACACCGCCCGCCCGGGCATCGTGATTGGCCGCCGCGGTGCTGAGGCTGACCGCATCCGCCGCGAGCTGGAGAAGCTCACCGGCAAGATGGTCGCCCTCAACATCCTCGAGGTCAAGCAGGTCGACGCCAACGCAAACCTGGTTGCACAGTCCATCGCTGAGCAGCTGGTTAACCGCGTGGCCTTCCGCCGCGCAATGCGCAAGGCCATCCAGTCCGCTATGCGCCAGCCGCAGGTTAAGGGTATTAAGATCCTCCTGGCTGGTCGTCTGGGCGGCGCTGAGATGTCCCGCACCGAGCGCTACCACGAGGGTCGCGTTCCGCTGCACACCCTTCGCGCCGAGATCGACTACGGCACCGCAGAGGCCCACACCACCTTCGGCCGCATTGGCATCAAGGTGTGGATCTACAAGGGTGACGTTGTCGGTGGCGTCCGCGAGTCCGAACTGAACGCTCCGGCGCAGGGCCGTGGCCGCGGTGACCGCAACGGTCGTCCGCGTCGTGGTGGCCAGCGTCGCCAGCGCGCACAGCAGAAGCAGGAGGGCTAATCCATGCTGATTCCTAAGCGCGTCAAGTACCGTCGTCAGCACCGCCCGACCCGCTCGGGTGTGTCCAAGGGCGGTAACCGCATCAACTTCGGTGACTACGCCATCCAGGCTCTCGAGCCGGCGTACATCACCAACCGCCAGATTGAGGCCGCACGTATTGCCATCAACCGCCACGTCAAGCGTGGTGGCAAGGTGTGGATCAACATCTTCCCGGACCGTCCGTTGACCCAGAAGCCGCTCGGCGTGCGTATGGGTTCCGGTAAGGGTCCCGTCGAGAAGTGGGTTGCCAACGTTAAGCCGGGCCGCATCCTCTTCGAGATGACCTACCCGAACGAGGCTACCGCCATCGAGGCCCTGCGCCGCGCTGGTCAGAAGCTTCCGTGCAAGGTCCGCATCATCAAGAAGGAGGACCAGTTCTAATGGCTAACGGTACCCCCGCCCACGAGTTCCGCGAGCTCGACAATGCTGAGCTGGAGAACCGCCTGAAGGACGCGAAGGAAGAGCTCTTCAACCTTCGTTTCCAGAAGGCCACCGGCCAGCTGACCAACAACCGCCGCATCGGCACGGTTAAGCGCGACATTGCCCGCATCTACACCGTTCTGCGCGAGCGCGAGCTGGGCCTGTCCGTTGCTCCGGGAGCTGAGGCTTAATCATGAGTGAGGCAAACGTGAACACTAAGAAGGAAAAGGGCGCTCGCAAGACCCGCACCGGCATCGTTGTCTCCGACAAGATGAATAAGACCATCGTTGTCGAGCTCGAGGACCGCAAGCAGCACGCCCTCTACGGCAAGATCATGCGCACTAACAAGAAGGTTAAGGCGCACGACGAGAACGAGACCGCCGGCATCGGCGACCGCGTTCTCATCGCCGAGACTCGCCCGCTGTCCAAGGACAAGCACTTCCGTCTCGTCGAGATCGTGGAGAAGGCTAAGTAATATCTAGCCCTCTTCTACGTGAATAGCCCCCACGATAACCGTGGGGGCTATTTTTGATCCTGCAAGGCGCTCTTCTACGAGACCAGCTCCTCTAGCGCGTGCCGCGGTATGTGAGCGCAATGGCAAGGCAAAACGCATTGAGCACCGTGCCGACCGCGAGAAGGAACGTGCCGATGCGGTAGGGCGTAGTGCTGGTCACGTCGATGGTGTTAAAGATCTGAACCCAGACCAACCAGCCTGCGATGAGCGTGCCCGCCCCGAGGGCGGTGAGCGCGCGGAGGCCACGGGTGGGGCGTTGGGCGGGGGAGAAGGCGTGGTAGGAGGCGTCGATAAGCGCTAGCACGGCAAGGATGATCGATGTCCAGGCCGCGACGGGCACCGGGAGCAGGGCCGAGGTGCCGAAGAATACCGGCAGGAGGAAACATATCGCGACGAGAACGAGGAGGACCGCGTTTAAGACGGCTGTGCGCAGGGGATAGTTCATAGCCGTGCCTCTACTTCGGTGCGTGTGGGCGGCTGGGCGCCGGTGCGTGAGACTGTGATGGCCGCGGCAGCCGCCGCAAACTGCAGGATCTCGCGCCAGTCTTCGGCGCTGAGCTCGGCTGCATTCCCGTCTCGTTCCGCCAGAAGAGTCAGGAGTGCAGCCATAACCGTGTCGCCCGCGCCGATGGTGTCCGCCACCTCGACGTTCACCGGCGGGACCTCCAACGACACCGACGCCGTGCGCACGCTCAGCCCGTCCGCCCCGCGCGTGGTGACCACCACCGGTACCTGCTCCAGTGCCCCAGCCCCAAGGAAATCAACCTCTTCTTCACTGAGCTTCAGCAGCGTGACGTGAGGAAGCAGACTCAGCAGGAACTCGCGGTGCTCCGCAGTGGCGAAGAAGGGCCGGATGTTCGGGTCCAGCGCCACCTTCGTCCCGCGCGCAGCCAAGTCCTGGAGAAGCGCGGCATAACGCGAGGCGCCCGGCTCCAGCGCTAGGGAGACGGTGCCGAAGCAGGCCCAGGGGACGTCGGCAAGCGCGGGCTCCACGAAGCGGTCGGCAGTACCTTCTGTGTAAAAGGAATAGGTGGCCGAGCCATCGTCGGCGATGTTGCACACCGCCAGCGTGGTGGGTTCCTCGCCGCGCTGCACAAGGGAGGTGTCCACGCCCTCCTCGGTGAGACGCTCCTCCAGCGCACAGCCGAATGCGTCCTTCGATAGACGGGACTGAAAGCCCACGTCAGCGCCCAATCGCCCGGCTGCCACCGCCACGTTGAAGGGGCCGCCACCCAACGCCGGTTGGAGGTCAGCCAGCTGCCCGCGGCCACGCGGCACAAGATCAACGAGGCCTTCGCCACACACCATAGTGTCCATAGAGCCCATACTATCGAGGGCATGAACTACCGTCCGCTTTTTCATCTCTCCCCGCCCTCCGGCCGCTTGAATGACCCGAACGGAATCTTCCTTGATGGCGATACTCTGCACGTCTACTACCAGCACGACCCGTGCTTCCCACACGCTAAGAAACAAACGGGGTGGGGGCACGCCGTAGCATCGCTGGTCGCCGCGCAACCGTGGCGACACTACCCGGACGCGCTGTATCCCATCCGTGAGCATGACGCCCACGGCTGCTACTCGGGCGGCGCAGTGGTCGACGGCGAGGACGTCTGGCTGTTCTATACCGGCAACCTCAAGCGCGATGGCGTACGGATTCCCTCGCAGAACCGCGTGCGCGTGGTGGACCCCTCCGGCCCGGCAGGTGGTTTCTACGAACATGACCCGGCGAACCCGCTCATCAATGGGGCCGCGGAGGGGTTCACGGGGCACTACCGGGATCCCCAGATCACCCGTGATGATGCGGGCTGGCGCATGGTGCTCGGCGCGCAAGCGGAGGATGAAACGGGGCACGTGGTGCTCTACCGCTCCACGGACTTGGCGCACTGGTCCTTCCAGGGGGCTATCACCTTCGACACCTCTGGCGCTGAGTCTGGTCTCAGCCCTGACCTCGTGCCGGGCGGCTACATGTGGGAATGCCCCAACCTTGTGACGCTGCGTGACCGCGCTACGGGCGAGGACAAGGACGTCCTGGTCATCTGCCCGCAAGGTCTCGAGCCGGTGCTTGCCGACGGCTCCACCCACTACGCCTCCTCCGACCAGTGCGGCTACCTCGTGGGTCGACTCGATGGCACGGTTTTCCACGTGGAGCGTGGTTTTAGTGAGCTGGACTATGGCCACCAGTTCTATGCACCACAGCTGGTGGAGAAGGACGGCGAGGCCATCATGCTGGGGTGGATGGGGTTGCCGGCGCAGGATGACACCCCGACCGTGGAAGAAGGGTGGGTCCACACGCTCACTCTGCCGCGGCGCGTGTGGTTGGAGGATGGATGGCTGCGCCAAGCTCCAGTCTGGGAGCTGCCGGAGAACGACTCGGTTGCAATGCTTCAGGCAGGCGAAGGCACGTACGCGCTTGTCGACGACTCCGGGGCCGAAGCCTTCCGCGTCACCTACGGCGGGGGAGAACTCCGCTTGGCTTGCGGCGGTGATGGGCGCGTCGTGCCGTGTCCGGCTGGTTCCCTGGAACTCATCGCGGATGGCTGCGCGGTGGAGGTCTTTGCGGGCGATGGGCGGATTGCGGGGGCGTCGGCGGTTTTTGGTGCCAGCGGCGCTCGCTGGAAGGGCTGGGAAGCCCGATAGGGTGTGAATCTTCCTATATTTGTGCCCGAATGCTTGGCTTTCTGTGGGGTGGCGTGTCTAATGGAAGGTGACACTACATAATTCATCTCACTCTAGGAGGCACGGCGGCATGGATCACTCACAAGTCGCGGAGCGAATCCTGAAAGCCATCGGCGGCGAAGACAACATCGTGGCGCTCGCGCACTGCGCCACCCGCCTGCGCATGGTGCTCAAAGACAGCAAGAAGGTCGACAAGGCTGCGCTGGAAAACGATCCGGACCTCAAGGGCATCTTTGAGGCCGGCGGTATGTTCCAGGTCATCGTTGGCCCGGGCGATGTCAACATCGTCTTCGACCAGCTCAACAAGATAACCACCAAGGACATCGCGGTCTCCACGGACAAGCTCAAGGACATCGCCGCCGATTCCGGCAACTGGTTCTCCCGCGCGGTGAAGGTCCTCGCGGATATCTTCGTGCCGCTCATCCCGATTCTGGTCGGTGGCGGTCTGCTCATGGCGCTCAATAACGTGCTTACCGTCAACGGCCTTTTTGGCGAGCAGTCAGTCATTGAGATGTTCCCGGCTATGGCCGATGTTGCCGGGCTTATTAACCTCTTGGCCTCCGCGCCGTTTGCGTTCTTGCCTATTTTGGTGGGCTTTACCGCCACCAAGCGTTTTGGCGGCAACGAGTTCCTCGGCGCCGGCATGGCTATGGCGATGGTGATGCCGGACTTGGTCAACGGTTACCAGGTAGCCGCGACCATCGAAGCGGGGGAGATGACCTACTGGAACATCTTCGGCCTCGACGTGGCCCAAGCCGGCTACCAAGGCTCCATCCTGCCCATCCTCGTCATCGCCTGGATTCTTGCCACGATTGAGAAGTTCCTGCACAAGCACCTCAAGGGCACGGTGGACTTCCTGCTTACCCCGCTGCTGACGTTGCTGGTGACGGGCTTTATCACCTTTATTGCGGTGGGTCCGGTGCTGCGCACCGCTGGCGACATGCTGGGTGCTGGCCTGAATGACCTCTACACGTTCGCCGGCCCGGTGGGCGGCTTCATCTTTGGTCTCTTCTATTCGCCGATCGTCATCACGGGTCTGCACCAATCCTTCCCGCCGATTGAGACGATGCTGTGGAACGAGGGCGGCTCCTTCATCTTTGCGGTGGCTTCCGTGGCTAACATTGCCCAGGGTGGTGTGGCCCTGGCGGTCTACTTCCTGGCCCGCTCTGAGAAGCTCAAGGGCCTGTCTGGTGCTTCGGGTGTGTCGGCGCTCTTCGGCATCACCGAGCCCGCCATCTTCGGTGTGAACCTGCGACTGCGCTGGCCGTTCTACATCGGTATGGGCGCGTCCGCGATTGCTGCGACGCTCATTGCGCTTTTCGACGTCAAAGCCACCGCCCTCGGCGCCGCCGGCTTCATCGGCTTCGTGTCCATGCGTCCCGAGGACTACACGCAGTTCTTCATCTGCGCTTTTACCTCTTTGCTCCTTTCCTTCGGCGTGGCCTTTGCCTATGGCCGTTACCTGATTGCCAAGAACGGTTCCATCGACCCGGATGAGACCGGTGCTGCCACTGGTGCCGGCGGCGCTGTGTCTGCTGCCACCGCGGACCCGAACGCCTATCGCGTGGCTTCCCCGCTGGCTGGTACTGCTATCGCTTTGGAGTCGGTCTCGGATCCGATGTTCGCGGCGGGCAAGCTAGGCGCCGGCGCGGCCGTCGAACCCTCCGAGGGGCGTCTGGTCTCCCCGATCGACGGTAAGGTCACCGTCACCTTCCCCTCCAAACACGCGTATGCCGTGCGCGGCAAGGACGCCGACGGCAACAACGTGGACATCCTCATGCACATCGGGTTCGATACCGTGAACCTGAAGGGCGAACACTTCACCTCGCACGTCTCCAAAGGCGATGAGGTGAAGGCTGGCGACCTGCTGTGCGAGTTCGATATCGAGGCAATCAAGGCCGCCGACTACCCGGTAACCACGCCGGTCGTCGTCTCCAACTCGAAGAAGACGGGTCCGGTCCTCCCGGCCTATGCCGCGGGCGAGGAGATCTCCTTCGGCGATGAGCTTCTGACGGTGGACCCGAAACCAGAGCCTGCAGCTGAAACTGCCGCCGCCTCAGCGGAGAAGGCCTAGGAGCTCCGGCCACGGCGAAGGCCTAAAGCCCTCGCCCGCCGCTCCTAAAAGTGCAGACCTGGAAGTGCAGATGTGCAGGAGGGCGTCGTCAAGCGCCAAGCAGTGCTTAGCGACGACCAGCAGGTCTGCACTTCCAGGTCTGTACATTTGCGTCTTAGGGGGGCGCATGCGCGAGGGGGACATGCCGATGGGGGCCTCGTCGGGCAGCCGGGGTGTGCCATGGAGCAGGGAAGTGGTGCAGCGCGCGATTTGGGGAAACGGCGGCGAGCATGCTTGAATGTATGGGTTGCATATGGCCGGTCGGTGCAGCGCGATGCGTTTCCGAATCGCCGCACCGAGACCCTTCGACCGCTGTGAACAGCGAGTTCGTCGCACAGCCTGTGCCACGTAAGCAAGTAGACCAGGTGTGTCAAGGACGGAAATCTTGACGCACGTTAATCCAGGTCAGGAGACCCATAGTGATTCAGCAAGAATCGCGTCTGCGCGTCGCCGACAACTCCGGTGCACGAGAGATCCTCGTCATCCGCGTTCTCGGCGGCTCCGTTCGACGTTTCGCTGGCATTGGTGACATTGTCGTCGCCACTGTCAAGGAAGCCATCCCGGGTGGCAACGTAAAGGAAGGCGATGTCGTCAAGGCCGTCATCGTCCGTGCCAAGAAGGAGACCCGTCGTCCGGACGGCTCCTACATCGCATTCGATGAAAACGCCGCAGTTATTCTCAAGGGTGACAACGAGCCGCGCGGTACCCGCATCTTCGGCCCGGTTGCTCGCGAACTTCGTGACAAGCGCTTCATGAAGATCGTTTCTCTCGCACCGGAGGTGATCTAATCTTATGAAGATTCATAAGGGCGATATGGTGATCGTTATTTCGGGCCCGGACAAGGGCGCGAAGGGCAAGGTCATCGAGGCATACCCGAAGCGCGACAAGGTCCTCGTTGAGGGCGTCAACCGCGTCAAGAAGCACGTTGCTAACTCCGCTACCGAGCGTGGCGCCGAGTCCGGCGGAATCGTTACCCAGGAAGCTCCGATCCACGTGTCCAACGTTGCGATCGTTGACTCCGAGGGCAACCCGACCCGCGTGGGCTACCGTTTCGACGAAAACGGCAAGAAGGTCCGCATCGCACGTAGCAACGGGAAGGACATCTAACATGAGCGAGAACTACACTCCGCGTCTGAAGACCCGCTACCGCGAGGAAATCAAGAAGGCTCTGAACGAAGAGTTCAAGTACGACAATGTGATGCAGATTCCGGGCGTCACCAAGGTCGTTGTCAACATGGGTGTGGGCGACGCTGCCCGCGACTCCAAGATGATCAACGGTGCTCTCGAGGACCTTACCGCTATCACCGGCCAGAAGCCGCAGGTACGCCGCGCTAAGAAGTCCATCGCTAACTTCAAGCTCCGTGAGGGCATGCCCATCGGTGCACGCGTTACCCTGCGCGGCGACCGTATGTGGGAGTTCCTGGACCGCCTGCTGACCATCGCGCTGCCGCGTATTCGCGACTTCCGCGGTCTCTCCGACCAGCAGTTCGACGGCCACGGCAACTACACCTTCGGCCTCACCGAGCAGACCATGTTCTACGAGATCGACATCGACAAGGTGGACCGCCCGCGTGGTATGGACATCACCGTCGTGACCTCCGCTACCAACGACGAGGAGGGCCGCAAGCTCCTGCGCGAGCTCGGCTTCCCGTTCAAGTAAATAGCGCTTGAATAATTCCCTCGGGACTCCGTGAAGGAGCTCCGGGGGAATTTTTGCGTCTGCGCCCTTTTTGGGGTGTCGTCTCCCCTGAGCAATGGGTATGTCTGACGTGGGGAGTAGACTACGAGCGTCTGAAAAGTCTGTGTTCCCCAGTGAGGTAAGTGATGTCCCTGAATGATGCTGCTGCGGCGGCCGTGACGAAGAAGGTCACGTTGCTCGATGAGTCCTTCGCCCGCTTCGCCGTGCGCTCCACCCTGGCGGGCGTCTATCTTGCCATCGGTACGGCTTTTGCTGCGGTGATGGGGATGGGCGTCGAGAAGCATGCGGAAGGACTAGGCTCGTTGGTCTTTGCCAGCCTCTTCGGCCTAGGCCTTTTTGCCATCGTTATCTTGGGTGCAGACTTGGCGACGGGCAACATGATGTTCATGATCTATGGCGCCGTGAACAAGCATGTGAGCTGGGGCAAGGGAATGTGGCTCTTGGTCGTCACCACCCTGTTTAACTTGGTGGGCGTCGTGCTCTTTGCCGCTGCCATGGGGGTGTCAGCGAAGCTGGGTGGTATTGACCCGAATCACCTCATTGCCACGCTGTCGATGGGCAAGCTGACCAAGAGCCCGGGCGGTATGTTCGTGGAGGCCATCCTGGCTAACTTCGTGGTCAACATGGCGATTGTGGGCGCGGTCTTTGCGAAGGACATTGTGTCCAAGTTCTTCGTCATCGTGCCGATCATTGCCTGCTTCGTGGGACTGGGCCTGGAGCACGTGATTGCAAACTTCTGCCTCATGCTGCTGGCCTTCTTCTGCGCCAGCCCGCTGCCGGAGGGCTTTACCCTCGGCGCGGTGCTGCTCAACTGGTCCATCGTGTGGGTCGGCAACCTTATCGGCGGCGGCTTCCTTATTGGTGGCGTGTACGCCTGGCTTAACTCCGGCCCGGAAGCGTACCGCGACTAGTCTTCTCACTGCCTCGGGCGAACTGCCCGGGGAGGAATTTCTGAATCGTAGAGGGCTCTTAGGGCCACGCAGCTCGTGGTTCGCGCAACGGTCTGGTTAGTCGACGGTTCATCCAGTCAATCTTCCGTGCTTCTTCGAGAGTCCCTCAGTAGACGATGACACGGGAAAGGTGCCGAGTCTCGGGGCTAAGAAGACTGACAGTGCCGCTATTCGTGGTGTGGAAATACGGGCAAGATCTCTCCCTTCTTAAGCGCAACGCTAAGCCCATCTAGCGCAGATTAACGACAAGTAAACAGCCAAGATGGCCTATAGATGAATCTTTTCTGTTGCGGCCAAAATTTCTATTACGCCAGGTCAGCCGGAAAATTCGGGCGCTACACTGTGATTCGTACGTACTGAAGTGTGCGGAGTCAGTGAGAAAATTCTTTTGGTTTGAGGAGAGGCTATGACGATCGTTGTGTTTGATATTGGCAAGGTGTTGGTGCCGGAGGGAGATAGGGTTCCGCGCCTGGTTAACTTCATTACCGAGTGCGGATTGTCAGTGGATACGGAGTCGTTAATGAACGCGTATTGGGCCCATCGCGATGCTTATGACTTGGGGATGTCAGACGAGGAGTATTGGCCGAAGGTCCTTCTCGATGCGGGGCTTTCCTCCGCTGAGATTGAGCACGTTGATTCTGCAGCATTGGGAGCCCTCGACGGGGAGCGTAACTCTGCGACTACCTCCGAGACTTCGGACTTCCTTGCGGAACTTCATGCCGCTGAGGTGCCAGTTGCACTTTTGAGCAATGCACCGCATTCGATGGCTAAGGCGGTAAGGACTTCTCCGTGGGCGCAGGAGATTGTGGCACAGGTGTTCTCGTCCGAGGTCGGGGTTGCCAAACCGAGTCAAGAGATTTTTCGTATAGCCGAAAAGGAAATTGAGAAATCCTTTGGCCCCCACAAGCGTGAAGATGTTGTGTTCTTTGATGATCGCCCCGTAAACATTGAAGGTGCCCAGGCGTTTGGCTGGCAAGGACAGCTGTGGGGAGGAGTGGTGCCTGCACGCACTGTTCTAGCTAATGTATTGACCTAGAGTTACCCCACCGAAAGGAATGCCCTGGCCTCACCAGAATGTGAAGCCAGGGCATTCTCTATTGTCTACCCCTCTCTCGGATTGAAGTAGAGCAAAGGCGGGAAGCTCTGCATATCGTTAAACAAGGAGAAAAAAGCAGGTTCGAGGTTGATAACGCCCATCTCCTGTAACCAGGAATTATAAAGTTCCTCGGCCTCAGAGAGTTCCTCCAGGTTTCCTTCTGCCTGGGTAAGGCGGTAACCCAAAGTGGAGTGTAGCTGGTAGTGCTCAAGGCTTGTCACGGGAATCTCGAGCACCTCTCCAACATCACAACGAAATCGTTCGATCTCTTGACGAACCGACTCATCAGCTGGCTTCAATTTGATGGTCAGGTGTTTGGCGAGTGGGTACATCTCTACAGCGTGCACCGCAAGAGCCTTGGGCCCTTCAATGTTGGCTTCAACGAGGCGTTGACGCATCCGGACAACCGAATCAGGAAAATCATCGGCATCGCTGAGCCAAGCTGGCCAAGCTTCTTTCTGATCGAGTAAAGCTTGATGCTTGAGACCATTGAGGAGGGTCATGTGGAAGCTGGATGGAATGGTGAAGCCGTAATCGTCTTCCCAACCTCTAGACTTAATATCGTCCTGAATTCTAATTTCAAGTTGTTGGAACTCAGAGCCTTCAGGAACATGTGCAACAAAGGTAGAACCAGGATGGCGACGAACATCGCCGCGTTCGGTGAACTTTTCCCAAGTATGGGGATTGGCAATCTTAGTCATTGAACTAGTACCTACTTACTTGCGCGTTTGTTGTAGGAGGCAATGGCAGAATCAGCCGTTTCTTGAGCAGTTTCGAATTCTGCCCTTGGGTCCTTGCCATTGGCGATGGCAGACATGGCTTGGCTATAGGACTTACGAGCGTCATTCAAGGCGCCGGTATGGCACCCAGCGGTAACAGTGTTGACTGGCGTAGAAGCATACTGCTCTAGCAGCGACTTTTGCTGGGGGCTTAGATCGGTCAGAGAATCCATGGCTGAAGTTGTAGTCGGTAGGTAGCCGGTTTCGTCAAAAATCTTCTTTTGAATCTCATCCGAGCCGACGAACTTCATGAATTCCCAAGCTGCGGTTTGTTCTTCTTTGGAAGTACCTTCTTGGATCACCCACAGAGAGTTTCCTCCAGGAACTGCGCCAGCGGCGTCTGTATCTCGTGGCAAGGCGTGAATGGACCAATCCCAATCGAGGTTTGCCTCGGCGACATTTCCGTAACCACCAGAGGAGTTCATCTGGATGGCAGCATTTTTACTAAGGAATGCGCCCGTGGCTGCAGAACCATCACTGCCCGCATCATGGATGGCGCCCTCTTTGTAGAGCTCACTGATCGTCGTCCACATATCGACAAGTTGCGGGTCGTCAATTTTGAACGTTGAAGCCTTTTCCGAGGTAGTGCCATTCTCTGGTGTACAAAACTCGTTGCCCAACATGGCTGCCATCTCTTCGACATACCAGCCTGAGTGATGGAAAGTTAAGCCAGATCGGCCAGTCTTGCCGTGCAGCTTTTCCACAGCTTCCATGAGCCCCTCAGTGGTGCTCAATGAGGATGGTTTGATACCAGCTTCTGCGAGGGCTTCGTCATTGACGTACAAGACTGGTTGAGACACCATTGCTGGCATCGAGTAAATCTTGTCTCCCATCTTGTAGTAGTTGGCGACGACGGGAACAAGATCATTGAAGTCATAGTCGCCATTTTCCTGTGCCAAGTCTTCAGCCGGGATAGCGAGTTCTGAGTCCATCATGAAGCGACTTTGAATGTCGCTAGCTTGCATGAGTGCTGGTAAGTGGCCAGTTTGGACCGAGGCTATGAACTTGGAAATCGAGTCTTCATATGCTCCCTGGTAAGAAGCATGAATTTCGTACTCGCCTTCGTGCTCCGAATTGAATTGGTCAACAATTGCTTGGAGCGTCTCGCCAGAGGCGCCTGAAGAAGAATGCCAGAAGTTCACCACAATTTCGCCGGCTTCATTTCTTGGCACTGAGTCAGAAGATGAGCCGCAGGCGGCAATTCCAAAAGCTGGGATACCCACGGCAGCGACAACAGACAACACCTTTGTGCGGGAAGAAAATGGCATTACTTGACAGCTCCTTCGGTGAGGCCGCGACTCAGGTACTTTTGGCCAAATACCACGAGGATGATTGTGGGCAAGGCTGCAATGAGAAGTCCAGCGAGCACAAGGCCAGTGTCAACGGCAGTTTCATCCGCCAAGGCTTTGATACCCGGCTGAATGGTGCGTACGGACGGGGATTGGGTGATAAGCAATGGCCACATATAGCCATTCCAGGCGGCAATTGCGCCGGTGACTAGCGCAGTCATGCATACCGAACGATTCAAAGGGAGAAGGAAAGTAAAGAGGAACCGAATCCTTCCAACACCTTCGAGCCTCGTTGCTTCATAGATTTCCTTGGGAAACTGCTTGAAAGCTTGATAGAACAAGAAGATTGTGAAGGATGACGCGACATAGGGAAGGAAAATTGCGATGACTGTGTCGTATAGGCCCATCTCACTCACGGTGAGATAGTTACCAATCACCGAGACCTCGGATGGAATCATCATGGGGATAAGAAAGAAACCGAGGATCTTCCCAGGCATGGGAATACGGCCGAAAGCCAAGGCAAAGGCCGCAAGAACCGATGTAATAAATTGGCCTCCGGTTTGGCAAACCGTGACAATCAGTGAGTTCACAAGCTGTTGACCAACTTGGGACTGCTCCCATGCTCGTGGATAGTTTGAACCGACGAAATCACCAAAGAACAGTGTTTGGATGCCGGCTTGAATATCTGCTGTGGAACGTATAGAGCCGACGAACGCGTAGACGACAGGAAATATGATAAAGATGCAGGCAATAAGTAACCAGACCCAAATGAGCGCAGTCATCAACGGTGAGCGCAGTTGAGAACTGGGGCTAGGAGTCGATTGGGAAGATTGGGAGCGCTTTTGTCGGCGGACCTGCTTCACTTTTTTGTGCGGGGTATCTGAGGCGTGAGACATCGCGTGCTCCTCCTTTCAAAAAATTCTTAAGACTGTTTCCGGTTTAGGCGAAACTGGACGAGCGTGAGGATGAGGATGATGACGAAAAGCACCATGCCGCGGGCGGAAGCTGCAGCAAAGTCTGCTGTACCGCCGCCGAATGCCAAGTCATAGATGTCAAGAACGAGGGTCCTAGTGGATGATGCTGGGCCGCCGTCAGTGAGAACGTTGAAGATTGTGAACTCCTTCATCGCCGCCATGGACTGAGTCACAGCCAGGAATAGGAGCATTGGGGCGATTCCTGGAATGATGATGTAACGCACGTACCTGATACCGGTGGCGCCGTCGAGATTCGCGGCTTCTACGACGTCATCCGAGATACCGTCGATAGCGACCATTAGCAGCAAGATGACAAAGGAAATGCCGATCCACAAGTCAACTGTGATTGTGGAAATTAGGGCTACTCGAGGACTGGTTAGCCAGCCTACGGTCCCAAACCCGAGCATCGTCGCTAACTGATCAAAGAAGCCGATGACGGGCGCGAACATATTTCGGAAAACGAGAGTGCCAATCGCCGTTGATACAGCCATAGGCACTAGCACTAAAGAACGCATCCAAAAAGTTCCCTTTAGCCGGTAGCTCAGGGGAAGCGCAATGGCCAAACCGATAGCGAGCTTGAGAACTACGGTGGTTACCGTGAACACCAAGGTTCGCACCAAAGTGGCACCGAAGGCTGGGTCGGTGAACATGTCAACGTAGTTCTCGAGACCAGCGAACCCTTTAGGGCGCCCAAAAAGGTCGGTCGAAACGAACGACAAATACAGCGCTCGGAAGAAAGGGTAAAACTCAAAGATTAGGAAAAGGACAAGGGTTGGAAACAACATTGCCCAGGAAAGCCAGTCAATCCCTGCTCCGCGGTGCTGCTGTTTGTCCTCTTTGACGGTTTCAGCGGTACGACGAGCTGAGGAAGCAGAGTTTGCGGTGATACTCATTAGTTGATCCGCTCCTTAGTATGGCCGCAAAAAAGGTGGAGCTTGTCGCGCTTGATGCGTACCGAAATGGGTGCGCCTTCGTCCAGCATCTCAGTGTTTGCAACGCGAACGAGAAGAGTTGCGGTGGATTCCTCGTCGCTGGTTTCAGAGGCTTTTGAAGAAGCCGCGACTGGTGAACCTTGCGGAACAGCATGTACATATTTGTCGGAACCAAAGTTCTCCACGTATTCAACAGTGCCCAAAATGTCGGCGTCTGCTGATTCGCATAACTCGAAGTCCTCTGGACGAATGCCAATGATGACCTCTCGGTCGTTTGGTTGAACTTTGAGTTCGGGTACAGGAAGATCGAACCCATTGGCTTTCAGCTCTGAACCGTCTTTGACTGCAGAAACTAGGTTCATCGATGGAGACCCGATGAATGTAGCCACAAAAACGTTCGCGGGGCGCAAGTACAAATCCTCCGGAGTTCCGACTTGCTGCATGTTTCCCCCTTCCAGAACTGCGATTCGATCAGCCATGGTCATGGCTTCAGTCTGGTCGTGAGTGACGTAGAGCATCGTCGTCCCGAGCTTTCGCTGTAGACGGCTGATTTGCGAGCGAGTACTTACGCGCAATTTGGCATCGAGGTTGGACAGCGGCTCGTCCATCAGGAATACCTGCGGATTGCGAACAATGGCACGTCCCATGGCAACGCGCTGGCGTTGGCCACCAGACAATGCTTTAGGTAGTCGGTCGAGGTAAGGCTCGAGTTCAAGTAGCTTCGCTGCCTCAGCTACACGTTCAGCGCGGCTCGCCTTGTCAACCTTCTGCATCTTGAGCGCAAACTCCATATTCTCACCGACCGTCATATGCGGATACAGGGCGTAAGACTGGAAGACCATAGCGACATCGCGCTTAGAAGGTGGGAGCTGAGAGGCACGCTGATTACCAATGAAAATTTCACCACCTGTGACAGCTTCGAGACCTGCAACCATTCGAAGGGTCGTGGACTTACCGGAGCCGGATGGTCCAACGACCGCTAGAAACTCGCCGTCATTGACTGTGAGATCGAGGTTATTGATGGTGGGTGTTTCATTGCCGGGATAGAGCAGCGTAGCCGCGTCAAAAACTATGTCGGACATCGAGATAACTTTCTGAACTAAAAGTGAACGAGAGTTGATGCTTTGACCTGCCAAGCGCGGCATCCGTGACAGAATGCGGTGCGTCGCCGCCCTTGGGAAGCGAAAACACTGTCCCAGCTGTAAGTAAACGGGGTCACTCGGGTGCGTAAACAACAAACGAAGCGCGCCACGTCTTCTCTGGTCTGCATGTGTGCAGGTAGAAGCGCGTCGTCTCGCTGTTTCAATTTGTGGCAACCCCCTGAGCTTGACTTTTGCTCTTTTTGTTGGTTGAAGGCCAAGTGGACAAGGTTGCGTTGAGGTGAACGATCGGGATTTTGTTTACCCAACACTCTGCGATGAGGCTACGTTTCCCTTGGAGGAGGGGGGAAGTTTCCCCACTTGGGCAAAATGGCTTTTCTCACTTTGGAGTTATTGGGGTTGGAGTTTCTTCAAATGACCCTCATGCGGGGGTGCCTGAGTAAGAGGGGGCTTGTTGATGCGGCA
Organism: Corynebacterium sp. HMSC076G08; assembly: GCF_001811515.1. NCBI lineage: Bacteria > Bacillati > Actinomycetota > Actinomycetes > Mycobacteriales > Corynebacteriaceae > Corynebacterium > Corynebacterium sp. HMSC076G08. The sequence continues at coordinate 24,463 of NZ_KV805064.1, forward strand.
GATGCCCAGTCCCAATGAATGGCTGCGCAATTGGTGAAAAGTAGAGCGGTAAAGGGCAGTGGTGGGTACTGTGCAAGAAGGGAGACAAAACGCGGCACTCTTCTAGGTCTGTCTTATGCTGCGAAGGAAGGGCTCTCCATGGGTGACTGTATTTCTAATGGGGCAGAGGGTCGACAGCCGACGCTCGGAGACATCGCGGCGCGAGCCGGCGTCTCTCGCAGCTCAGTCTCACGCGTTTTTCGGGGACAGAAGAAAGTGTCTGATGAAAACAGACGGAGGATTCTCGAGGCTGCGCATGAACTTGGCTACGTTCCGAACGTGATTGCTCGGAAACTATCGGCTCTTAACGGGCGAACACTTGGTGCATTGGTTCGGGACCCTGCTAATCCTGCTTACGGTTTGCTTCTCCAGGAGCTGCAGGTTGCCGCTCATCGCCACGGATATGATTTAGTTACCATGTCGGTTGCGCCAGGTAAGTGTGATGACCGTCAGCTAGACAGCTTGTCTCATCTCCTTGGGTTGGGAGTAGCGGGACTAATTGTCTCCACTGGAGATTTAGCGAGTGAGCTCTTGCTGCCTTTCGCAGAACGCGTACCAATCATTCGGGCAGGTCGACCGGAGCCCGATGCGTTAATTCCCGCTGTCTCTTTCGATGCAGAACACGCAGGCAAGGTTCTTGCTGAAGCTGTTGTTAAAGCCGGCCACACGAAGATTGCAGTGGTGCGTACGTGTCCTGAAGTTTCGTTTCCGGAGTACACCCGAGCTCAGGCAACAATCGCAGAAATACGTAAACAAGGGTTGGAGCCCTTTATTGTTGACGTGAAGTTCGATAGCGGGGAAGCGTATGTGGTACCTCTCATTAAGAGTGGAGCCATCACGGCTGTCATGTGCCCAACAGATTTGCGCCAGCTCCATTACTTGCGTGTTTGCCAGGATGAGGGAATATCCGTTCCCAGCCAAGTGAGTGTCACTGGCTGTGATGGGGCGTTGCCAGGCTTCGACATTATGGGTTTGACGACTTATTCCTGGCCTGTGCGAAAACTGGCCGAGGCAGCGATTTCTTCGATTCTTGAATTGATCGATTCATATGGAGATGTCGAGAAACAGACCCCGTGGATCCAAAGAAAGTATCAAGGGAATTTTGTCCCTGGGCGTACTCTTGCGCCACCAAACGAAAATTAGGTCCAGGGCTCGCGCGGTCGTGGTTGAGTTTCAAGCCGAGTATTTGCTGAAGGAATTAATGGCAGCGCTGCGAGGATGATGCTTCCAGCGTTCGGAGAAACTGAGACCGCCCGGCCAGCTGGAGCGATTGAGATCTGGACAAGGTGCGCTTCTCTAAGAATCTTTACGTGACGGCTGAGTACTGATTCCGTGACCTGCAGGTAACAGGCAAGGCGCTTTTGCTGTTGTGGACCAGCAATGAAAAGAGTGTGGAGAATTGTCCATCGAACTGGATTTGCTATTGCTGCGATGACTTTGACGGTAGCGCTGTGCTTTGCATAGCAGTTTATTGGTCGAGACAACATCGGTATCCAGCCTCTTTTCAATGTACATAGTGTCATCTAAGAAATCTGAGCCTCGTCGGTATTGCGATGAGTGTCAAGCCTGTGATTCTGTGCCTCTTGAATTGTGTGGAAACCTGGCCTGATTGTGGAAGGATCACTGACTATCCGAAGGGCCATTTAGGTGCACGTTTGAGCTGCGTGTGGTGGATTAGCGCACTTCCGAACTTTAAGAAAACTGCAAGAGAGATTTGAGTCATAGGAACGGTGAAATCAGAAATTTACCTTCATTTGTAATGGGGAAATACCTCATTGGGGTTCCACACAATCAATGTTGGTGCCCAACCGTAAAGGAGTATTGATGAGACGGTTACAATTTCTGATAGCCATCCTGACCATGCTTTTGGCGTCATTCTCACCTCAGGCTAACGCTCAAACAACTGTGAATGGAGCGCTGGTAAAATCCCGATGCCCGAATTGGCAGACGCAGGTAGAGCAAATTCGGTCGGAAAAGACTAATTCAAAGGTCATCACCGCGCGACATCGTGGAGCGTTTGACAAGCAACTCCCAGAAAACAGTTTGGGGGCGTTCCTTCAAGCATTTGATCAGTGTCGTCCGGTCATCGAAACAGATGTCCGAATGACGGCGGATGGCGTCCCCGTGATTTTTCATGATACGAACATCGGAAAAATGCTGCGCAAGGATTATGACCCAGAATCTAATGAGGGGCCAAACGAAAGACTAAATTCCTTGAAGTTTGGAGAACTGAAGAGTCTTCGATTGGTGAGGCCCGATCGTACTGAAACGTCATTCGAGGTTCCTTCGGTAGAGGAGCTAGTTGATTTCACTCTTCAACATGAGGGGTAGTCAGTTATTCAGCTAGAAATTAAGGAGAAGTCGGCCTTCTTGGCGACGTTGAAAGTTCTAGACGAAAAAGAACGAGAGTATGCGGGGCGGGGAGTTCTCGAGCGCTTCATGGTGAAATTTTCCATGAATGAGGCTCCCACTCCACAGCATTTTGAAAACTTGCTTCGCCAATCAGGCATTGAAAACCGCTTCACGTTGATGCCAAAGATCAATCCTGGCATTGCGATGGCCTTGAATAGCGGGGAGCAATTGGATGATCCACCGCAGCTAGAGCTCGGCAGCAATGCATCACGAGCAGTCGGCTGGTGGTCGGCCGCTTCTCGGACACAGGTGCCTATTGTCGAGGTTAATCTCAAGGATGCAAGCGAGTTTCTTCGCACGGAACGTGAGGTTGGAAGTCGTTTCGGAGCCTTTGAGCGTCCCGTGAACGTGGCTTTGGATAACGTCAAGAAAGGCACGGTTGGAGAATATGTAGCTGTGGTCCACTTCTTTGGGAAGAAGTTAGGGGCTTTCGTTCCGGTACCGGATTTTGTGATGTTTACTCCAGGGCCGGCGGCTGGGTATACGGTGCCGAATACATTTGGGGATAAGAAGCCTATACCGGCAACGGATGCATTCTTCAATAACGACTCGAGCTGCTGTTATCGCCTCACAGATCGACGTCAAGCCACGCCGATTGCGGAGGAAAAACACGACTGGCGCGAAAATCTTGACTTTCTGCGTGCGGTTGGAGCAAACTTCTTGACGGCTGACGATACCGATTCGATCGACCTTTATGCATTCGAACAGGGGTACTTGAATCTAGTGAGCCGACCTGCCCCGGTCGCGCCGCCTAAAGACATGAATTCTAGCTTGTACTACAAAGTCAAGGATAGAGCGGTCCCCGACCGTGCCATAGTTCGGATTGAAGGGTGGGATGGACGGCAAGCAGCAGCGTGGGGCGGGAAAGTGTGTTTATGGACGAGCCCGAACAACTCACTGTGGACAGTGAAATGTGACTACAAAGACGAGCCGTATAGTAACCGCTTGCAGATTGAAACTGTAGGCGATAGCTACATGCGAATTAGAGACCCGAAGTCGTTACAGTGCGTCTATTCCACGCCTAACGTCGACGATCGGATTGCATGGTCGGCGGACTGTAACTCTGATCGTGCACTCTGGCGCCGAACCAACAAGCACAGATTTGTTGATGTTGATGGTCGAGAAATCAATTTCCAATGGGATGATCGATACAGTTACGGAAACCCTTTTGCGTACAACTATCTGAGCCGTGGCGACACAAGTACCTGGTCACAATGGAAATTGGTTCCTCAATAGGAGCTCTTTCTCTTTTCATCGCAGCCCAGTTCCATCGTCGCGACGATCCCCGCAGTAAGCGAAGCTATCGTGCGGTCAAGCTTCCGGAATAAAGGTTAAAGCGGTCCCCGCGGGCAAAGCCCACGAGCGCCATTCCGGTCTCCCGGGCGGTTTCCACGGCTAGGGAGGAGGCGGCGGAGACCGCGACGAGCATGCCAAAGCCGGCCATTGCGGCCTTGTTGACCAGCTCGAAGCTCGCGCGCGAGCTCATGACGAGAATGAGGTCGCTGGCCGGCAGCAAGCCTTCCATGAGTAGGTGGCCAATGACCTTATCCGCCGCGTTGTGCCTTCCGACGTCCTCGCGCACCACGACGGGCTTGCCGTCAAGTGTGAAGGCACCTGCGGCGTGAATGCCGCCGGTCTTGCGGAACTGTTTCTGCTCCCGCTTGAGGGCCTCGGGCAGCGTGGCGACGACCCTCGGATCCACCGGCACCCGGGGAATCTCGTAGCGGCTTTGCTTCATGAGCGCCTCGATGGACGAGGTGCCGCACACGCCGCAGGCAGACGTAGTAGTCGTCAACCGCAGATCGGCAAGCGAGATCGCGTGGGGGTTAGCCAGCTCCACATCGAGCAGATTATAGGGGTTGCGCCCATCCACCGAGGCGCCAGCGCAGTAGCGCGCCTCCCGGACATCACTGACCTTCTCGATGTGTCCTTCGGAATGAAGGAAACCATGCGCCAGCTCGACGTCGTGTCCCGGCGTGCGCATCGTCGTCGTCAGCGTCTGTCCGCCCACGCGGATCTCCAGCGGCTCTTCGCCGGCGACGGTATCGCCGCGGGTATCTACCTGGGTGACCTGCCCGTTCTCATCGAGGCGCACCTTGGTTACGGCAAAGGTGGCGTTGATGCGCCCGCTCATCGGTTAAGGGCCTCCTTCAATGTGGCGATGTGAGCGCGGGCCTCCTCTGTGTCCTTAGACGCTAGGCCCACCAGGTAGGCCGTTAGGGGAGCGGCCGGCCGGGACTGGGTGTGGGCAACATCCTTGGTCAGATCCAGCAACTCCGTGACGAGGGCGGTGGCGTCGGTCGGGGGGACGTCGAGAAGCTCGGCGGCCTCCTGGAGCCACTGGTGGGCGGTGCGGATGGGGTCTGGTGTTTCACTCATGACTTCTCATGCTAACGCGTTTTGGAAAACAGCATGTCAGCGGGTAGAGTAAGCCGACGGACTTGCATTTTCCCACTCCTGCGCCGCGAAAACAGCGCAGGAGGTGCGGAAACGTGCCAAGCCGGAAGAATTGAACATATCTACTTTGTTGTAGGCCCCTCGCCGTAGATAGCGGACCGTTGTCTGTATCAAAGGGTGGCGAGCGCCTCGCGGTATTGACCGCGGGGAGCGTGAGTAGCCCGAAATCACACGGAAAACGCTTTGGTGAGCTTTTACGGGAACCGCAACGAGAAAGGTTACAGGTCACTCATATGACTATGACTGATCCTATTGCCGACATGCTGTCGCGCGTGCGCAATGCATCTAATGCGCACCACGACGTCGTGTCGATGCCGACCTCCAAGATCAAGGCCAACATCGCTGAGATCTTGAAGCAGGAAGGCTACATCGCTGACTACTCCGTCGAGGGCCACGAGCTGACCCTCGAGCTTAAGTACAACAACCGTGAGCGTTCCCTCTCGGGTCTGCGTCGCGTGTCTAAGCCGGGTCTGCGTGTGTACGCAAAGTCCACCGAACTGCCGCAGGTTCTGGGCGGCCTGGGCGTGGCCATCATTTCCACGTCTCAGGGTCTGCTTACCGACCGTCAGGCTCAGGAGAAGGGTGTAGGCGGAGAAGTTCTCGCCTACGTCTGGTAAGGGAGGATTGACACATGTCTCGTATCGGTCTAGCACCTATCGCCGTCCCGAAGGGCGTCGAGATCACCATCAACGGCCAGGTTGTCAACGTTAAGGGTTCCAAGGGCACCCTCGAGGTTGAGCTGCCGGAGCCGATCACCGCAGCCGTCGAGGACGATGAGATCAAGGTCTCCCGTCCGGATGACGACCGCAAGAACCGCGCCCTGCACGGTCTATCCCGCTCCCTGGTCAACAACGCCGTTGTTGGCGTGACCGAGGGCTACACCAAGAAGATGGAAATCTTCGGTGTCGGTTACCGTGTCCAGCAGAAGGGCAAGGACCTGGAGTTTTCTCTGGGCTACTCCCACCCGATCCTCATCGAGGCTCCGGAGGGCATCACCTTCGCTGTGGATGGCGCAACCAAGCTCTCCGTATCTGGTATTGACAAGCAACTGGTTGGACAGGTCGCCGCGTACATCCGCCGCCTGCGTAAGGACGATCCTTACAAGGGCAAGGGTATTCGCTACGACGGCGAGCAGGTCCGCCGCAAGGTCGGAAAGACGGGTAAGTAAGCAATGGCTAACACTGAAAACGCAAAGCGCACCCCGGTTGGCAAGGACATTTCCTCGCGTCGTCGTGAAGCACGCGCGCGCCGCCACTTCCGCATCCGTAAGACCCTTCGCGGCACCCCTGAGGCACCGCGTCTGGTCGTTCACCGCTCCTCCCGCCACATGCACGTCCAGGTCATCGACGACCTGGCCGGCCACACCCTGGCTGCCGCTTCCTCCATGGAAGCCGACGTGCGTGCACTCGAGGGCGATAAGAAGGCCAAGGCTGCCAAGGTAGGCCAGCTCATCGCTGAGCGCGCCAAGGCTGCTGGCATCGAGCAGGTCGTCTTCGACCGTGCAGGCTACAAGTACCACGGCCGCGTTGCTGCGCTGGCCGACGCCGCTCGCGAAGGTGGTCTGCAGTTCTAATGATTAAGGCATACGGAAACATCAACGGAAGGAACGCCTAATGTCGGACCGTGAACAGCGTGACGGCGGACGCTCCGCCGAGAACAACAACGACCGCAAGGGTCGCAACAACGGCCGTCGTAACGACCGCCGCAACCAGCAGGACAACGAGCGCGATAAGTACATCGAGCGCGTTGTGACCATCAACCGCGTCGCTAAGACCGTTAAGGGTGGCCGCAACATGTCCTTCACCGCTCTCGTCGTCGTTGGCGACGGCCAGGGCATGGTGGGCGTCGGCTACGGCAAGGCCAAGGAAGTCCCGGCCGCAATCCAGAAGGGTGCAGAAGAGGCTCGCAAGAACTTCTTCCGCGTCCCGATGATTGCTGGCACCATTACCCACCCGGTTGAGGGTCGCGACGCAGCTGGCATCGTCATGATGAAGCCGGCCGCTCCGGGTACCGGTGTCATCGCCGGCGGTGCTGCTCGTCCGGTGCTTGAGTGCGCTGGCGTGCAGGACATTCTGTCGAAGTCCCTGGGCTCCGACAACGCTCTCAACGTCGTCCGCGCTACCGTGGACGGCCTCAAGCAGCTGGTTCGTCCGGAGGAAGTTGCCGCACGTCGTGGCAAGTCCCTCGAGGAGGTCGCACCGGCCCAGATGCTGCGCAAGCGCGCAGGTCAGGAGGCATAAGCAATGGCTCTGAAGATTACTCAGGTAAAGGGCCTTGTGGGCACCAAGCCGAACCACCGCGCAAACATGGAGTCGCTTGGTCTCAAGCGCATCGGTCACTCTGTAGTTAAGCAGGACACCCCGATTATCCGCGGTATGGTTCACAAGGTGCGTCACCTGGTCACCGTCGAAGAAGTGGCAGGGGAGTAAACCATGGCTGATATCATCAAGCTCCACGACCTGCGCCCGGCCGCAGGATCCAACAAGCCCAAGACCCGCGTCGGCCGCGGTGAGGCATCCAAGGGTAAGACCGCTGGTCGCGGTACCAAGGGCACCGGAGCTCGTAAGCAGGTACCAGCTGCTTTCGAGGGTGGCCAGATGCCGATCCACATGCGTCTGCCGAAGCTCAAGGGCTTCAAGAACCCGAACCACGTTGAGTACCAGGTAGTCAACGTTGCAGACCTCGCAGAGGCTTTCGCTAACGGTGGCGACGTCACCGTTGCGGACATCGTCGCTGCTGGCCTGGTTCGCAAGAACCAGCCGGTCAAGGTTCTGGGCAACGGCGACATCAACGTTAAGTTGAACGTCACCGCTGACAAGTTCTCCAAGTCTGCTGTCGAGAAGATCGAGGCTGCTGGCGGCACCGCCACCGCAACCAAGTAATTCTCTTACAGGCTCTGTGAGAGCCACTGCCCTCCCGGGCGCCACCTTTCGGTGGCCTTCGGGAGGGCTTCTGGCGTTTTTGGTCCTGGCCTAGGACACAAAGGGTATTAGTACCATTTGAAAGGCACCTTATGGCTTCAGTGTTATGCGATGACCTGGGGATTTACCCAGCGAGCCCCGCAAAAGGCATTAGTACCTTTTGAGGGGAACCTTATGGTCCAGATGTTATGCGATGACCAGGGCTTTGGCTGCGGGAGGCCCGCAAAAGGCATCTCTCAAAAGGTATTAATGCCTTTTGAGAGGAACCTTATGGTGAGAAATTTATGCGGGGCCGTTAGGCGTCGTTGACCGTCTTCTCGTAGAGGCCCGGGAAGCGATCATCAGGGTCGGTCACGGCCTTGATGCGCTCTGGCAGGTCGCCGCCATAGAGCTCCGCGAACTGCTCAGGGGAGTAGAAGGCCTCTGAGTACAGGGATTTATGTCCGCCGAGTTCGCTGACCTTGGCCTCGATGACGCGGTTGAAGGCGCCATTGCCAGGGGCCGAGGGATCGACGTGATTGCCCTCCACGCCGGACCAAAAACCGACGTTGATCCAGGTCTGTCCTGGGCGCAGGGGGTAGAGCGGCCACGGGGCCGGGGAATCAGCGGCAAGCGAGCCGGTGCCGATGAGGTCCTCGACGCCCTCGCGCAGCCGAATCGGACAGAGCCACACCGGTTGGATGTCGGAGGCTTGGAAGAACCAATCCAAGAATTTCGGCAGATTGTCCGGTGTGACTTCGATGTCCTGGACCACGCGCTCGCCGCGGGGCAGACCCTTCGGCTTCTTGATGAAGTTGTACTCCAGCTCGTACTTGCGGTCTAAGCGCACGAGCTTCCAGTAGAAGGAACTGCGGCGCAGCTGTCGCGGCCACACCTCGCGCACGCGCGGATTCTGCGCGCCGAACGCGCGGGAGCACCAGAACCAATCCGTATCCCAGCGCCAGATATAGTCGCGCACCGTGAGGCGGTCGCGGCGGATCCCGCTCTGGTGCTGGAGGCTGCGATAAAAGATTTTCTCCCGCGTGTAATCCGAGGTTGGCCCTTCCTCATCCGTAAAACGGGTCATGACGAGGTATGACTCCTCCGGTGAGAAGACCACGCCATCGAGACCGTGGACCTCGACGTCGTCGTAGGTGCGGGTGAGGGAGACGTCGTCAAGCGCGTGCGTGAGTGAGTTGAAGTCGTTGAAGCGCACCTGACGCAGCTCCACGTAGGGCTTGACCGCGCGCAGCTCAATCTTGAGGCGCACCGCATAGCCTAGAGAGCCGTAGGAGTTGGGGAAGAGGCGGAAGAGATCGACGTTCTCCTCGCGCGAGCACGTCACAATATCCCCGGTGCCGGTCAGGATATCCATCTCCAGGACGGATTCGTGGGGAAGGCCGTCGCGGAAGCTCGTGGACTCGACTCCCATGCCCGTCACCGCACCGCCGAGCGTAATGGTCTTGAGCTGCGGCACCACGAAGGGCATGAGCCCGTGCGGCAAGGTGGCGTCGACAAGGTCCTCGTAGGTGCACATGCCCTGGACCTCGGCGGTCTGCACAATCGGATCGACCTCAATGACCCCACCCAGGCCGGACACATCGAGGCCCGCCTGCTGCTCGCTGCGCCCGCGGAAGAGGTTCGAGGTCTTCTTCGCCAAACGTACGCGCTTATCCTTCGGCACCGCGTGGAAGCTACGCAGGAGCTTGTCGACGCCCTCCTCATGCGCCTTCCAGCCCACCGGCGGGACTTCGATTGCGTCGACGCTGCGATGATTGCGGATGAGATCGATCAACATAGAACTCCTTCAAGATTTAGAAGCGCGAATCTTCCCACCAGCGGCGCTCGGGCACGCCGGCGCGGGAGCCAGCATCGCCCAGTTTGACGCCCAAGAAGTGGTACAGGTTGATGATGTTGTGCTCGAAGCCCCACTCGGAGCCGGCCATGTAGATGGCCCACAGGCGGGCAGTGGGAAGGCCCACTAGCGAGCAGGCCTCCTCCCAGTTCTCCTTGAGGTTTTCGCACCAATCATGCAGCGTGCGCATGTAGTCGAAGCGGAGGGATTCCGTGTGGACGACTTCGAAACCGGCATCCTGCATGCACTTGGTAATGGTGCCGGAGCCGGAGAGCTCGCCATCGGGGAAGATGTAGCGGTCGATGAACCCGCCCTTCGGCGTCTTGTGGTTATCCGGGTAGGTGATGCAGTGGTTGAGCATGAGGCCGCCCGGCTTGAGCTTGCCGTGGAGGAAGCTGAAGAAGTCCGGGTAGTTCTTGACTCCGATGTGCTCGAGCAACCCGATGGCGGAGATGGCGTCGAAGCCTTCCTCGGTGACGTCGCGGTAATCCAGGAAGCGGATCTCCGCGAGATCTTCTAGGCCCTCCTCCTTGATCTTGGCCTGGCCCCACTCTGCCTGTTCCTTGGAGAGGGTGACTCCCAAGGACTTCACGCCGCGCTTGGCCGCGTAGCGCACCATGCCGCCCCAGCCGCAGCCGACGTCCAAGTGGCGGTCGCCTTCCTTGAGCCGCAGCTTGTCGAAGATGAGGCGGTACTTGTTTTCCTGGGCCTCGTCGAGCGTGGCGTCAGGGGAGGGGTAGTAGGCGCAGGTGTACGTCATCGAGTCGCCGAGGAAGAGCTCGTAGAAGTCGTTGCCCACGTCATAGTGATCGGAGATGACTTCTGCGTCGCGCTCCTTGGAGTGTTTGGACAGCCCCTCATGGAGCTTGCGGCGCAGCCACGAGGCACGCTCGACATCCGGGACCGGCTGGATTTGAAAAGCGCCCATCGAAGCCAAGGAACGCGCGACGCGGGCAAGGGTTTTCGCGTCCGGGCGGGAGAACTTGTCATACATTGCGTGCAAGGCGTCGAAGATGCCGTAGGGGTGTGCCGGGTGTTCCCCCTCGACGGTGATTCCGTCGGTGACGTAGGCGCGGGCGAAGCCTACATCGCCCGGGTGTGTGGCGATGTAGGCCAGACCCTGCAGGTTATTAATTTTGACGGTGAACTGCGCGTCGGCTGGGCCGGTTGCGGAACCGTCGAAAGCTTGCCAGCGGAAGGGGTTGGGGCTGGGAACGAAGGTATCGATGATCTCAGCCACGGTCATTGGGGAGAATCGCTTACTCATAAAACTACATACTACTTTCGGATTAAGGTTAGGCAGATAGAAGACGGCCATACTCTGTGGCGCCCCGGGGCGCCGCTTGAGAGGTCGAAAAGACGTAGAAATGTTGTAAGGACATTGCCTTAGGGCAACGCGGTCCATGGTAGGCCTCATGCGTCGATGGCGCTAAGGGGGAAACTAATCCGAGAAGGATAAGCCTGGTTTTCGCGGGGCCAATGTGGCGAAAGGGGGCGGGGCTGGTAGGGTAATGGGGTCAAAACTGTCCAAGCGTTCCTATGAAGGACCTTAAGAAGGTTCTTAACTTTTGGGAACAGATGAGATCCACCCCCGTGCGCGGCGAATTCGAACCGCACAGCAAGCGCGGTAGGCCAGGAGGATTGAGTAGTGTCCGCCATTTTGCAGGCTTTCAAAGATGCCGACCTGCGGAAGAAAATCATCTTCACGCTCGTGATGATTATTCTCTACCGCGTTGGCGCGCAGATCCCGTCGCCGGGCGTTGATTACGCCACCATCGCCGGTCGCCTTCGTGACCTTACGGAGGAGTCCGGAAACCTGTACTCGGTGATCAACCTGTTCTCCGGTGGTGCGCTGCTGCAGCTGTCGATCTTCGCCATCGGCATCATGCCGTACATTACGGCGTCCATTATCGTGCAGCTGCTCACCGTGGTTATTCCGCACTTCGAGCAGTTGAAGAAGGAGGGTCAGTCCGGTCAGGCGAAGATGACGCAATACACGCGTTACCTCACCCTTGCGCTGGCCCTGCTGCAGTCCGCGGGCATCGTGGCCTTGGCGGACCGCGAGCAGCTCCTGGGCCAGGGCGTGCGCGTCTTGGCGGAGGACCGCAACTTCTTCACCCTCGTCGTGCTCGTTATCACCATGACTTCTGGTGCAATCCTGGTGATGTGGATGGGTGAGCTGATTACGGAGAAGGGAATCGGCAACGGCATGTCGCTGCTGATTTTCGCCGGTATTGCTACCCGCCTTCCTACCGACGGCGTCAACATCTTCCAGAACAATGGTGGTCTGGTCTTCGCCATGGTTCTCACGGGCCTCATCGTTCTCGTCGCGGGCATTACCTTCATCGAGCAGGGTCAGCGCCGTATCCCGGTGCAGTACGCAAAGCGCATGGTGGGCCGCCGCCAGTACGGTGGCTCTTCCACCTACCTGCCGCTCAAGGTCAACCAGGCCGGCGTTATCCCGGTCATCTTCGCCTCCTCGCTGATCTACATGCCGGTGCTCATCACCCAGATCGTCAACTCCGGCTCCCCGGGTGTCTCCGATAACTGGTGGCAGCGCAACGTCATTGCTCACCTGCAAGCACCGAGCTCCTGGCAGTACATCGTCCTCTACTTTGTGCTCACCATCTTCTTCTCCTACTTCTACGTATCGGTTCAGTACGACCCTGCGGAACAAGCCGACAACATGAAGAAGTATGGTGGATTCATCCCGGGTATCCGCCCGGGCCGACCGACCGCCGAGTACCTAGGCTTCGTGATGAACCGCCTGCTGTTCGTCGGTTCGATCTACCTGGCGCTCATCGCTGTTCTGCCGAATATCCTCTTGGACCTCGGCGTGGGCACTGCAGGTGCCAGCGGCACCTCCGCCTTCGGTGGTACCGCCATCCTCATTATGGTCTCGGTTGCCTTGACTACGGTCAAGCAAATCGAGTCCCAGCTTCTACAATCCAACTACGAAGGACTGCTTAAGTAATGCGTTACGTACTCCTTGGCCCTCCCGGTGCCGGCAAGGGCACCCAAGCCGCCCTCCTCAGCGAGAAGCTCGGCGTTCCGCACATCTCCACCGGTGACCTCTTCCGCGCCAACATTGGTGAGGGCACCCCGCTTGGTGTAGAAGCCAAGTCCTACATCGATGCCGGCAAGCTGGTGCCGACTGACGTCACCGCCCGCATGGTAGAGGACCGCCTTAACCAGGATGACGCCAAGGAAGGTTTCCTCCTTGACGGCTTCCCGCGCACCGTGGAGCAGGCCGACATCCTGGCGAAGCTCCTTGACGACAAGGGCCTCAAGCTGGATGGCGTGTTGAACTTTGAGGTGTCCGAGGACGTCGTCGTCGAGCGCATGCTCGCCCGCGGTCGTGCAGACGACACCGAGGAGACCATCCGCACCCGCCTGGGCGTGTACCGCGAGGAGACCTTCCCGCTTATTGAGCACTACGGCGATGCCATCATCTCCGTGAAGGCTGAGGGTTCCGTTGAGGAGATCAACGAGCGCACCCTGAAGGCCATGGGCAAGTAATCTGCCTTTTAAGCCATGGCTTTTCGACGACGCACTAAAACCATCCCCGCCCGCACCCCAGGCGAGCTCGATGCCATGCAGGCGGCCGGCGAGATCGTCGGCCGCGCCCTGCAGGCGGTACGCGCTGCCGCAGCGGTGGGCGTGAGCACTCTGGAACTCGATGAGGTGGCCGAGCAGACCATCCGCGATGCCGGTGCCGTGCCCACCTTCAAAGGCTACGGCGGGTTCCCGGGTTCCATCTGCGCTTCCGTCAACGACGTCATCGTCCACGGCATCCCCAGCAAGGAAATGCTGCTGGCTGAGGGGGACCTTGTTTCCATCGACTGCGGTGCCACTCTCGACGGCTGGGTGGGGGATAGTGCGTGGACGTTTGGCGTCGGTAAGCCCAGCGCCGAAGCGCAGGCGCTGAGCGACGCCACCGAATGGGTCCTCCACGAGGGCCTCAAGGCGATGGTTCCGGGCAACCGGCTGACCGACGTCTCCGCTGCCCTCGAGCAGGCGACTTACCGCGCCGAGGATAAATTCGGCGTCGAGCTCTTTATCGTCGATGGCTACGGCGGCCACGGCATCGGCCGAGAGATGCACGAGGAGCCCTACCTGGCCAACGAAGGCAAGGCAGGGCGCGGTCCCCTCATCCAGGAAGGTTCCGTGTTGGCCATCGAGCCGATGCTGACCCTGGGTACTGAGGACAGCGAGGTCTTAGAGGATGACTGGACCGTGGTAACCCTCGATGGCTCGTGGTCGGCGCACTGGGAGCACACCGTCGCGGCGACGGAGAATGGTCCCCGAATCCTGACCCCGCGCTACTAAAACACGTCTTTCGGGTAGGAAATCATGGTCGGAAGGTTTATACTTCTTGCCATGTCTAAAATTCGCTCCCGCGCTGGTGCTCGCTCCCTACGCCGAGCCACCGCAATCGGCCTTCTGACCGCTACTCTCTCGGTCGCCCCGGCCGCACATGCACAGACGGTCCCCTCTATTGATTCCCTGTCCTCCAACGTCCAGTCCCAGCTTGATGAGTTCGCTGGCCAGACCCGTGAGAACGCGTGGGCTAGCCGCAACCAAATGCTGGAAGCGCTGCAGAATGTTAACCCGCAGGCAGTCGATGCTCTTCGCCCAGTAATCGATGGCGCTATTGAGCTCGTCTTCCCGGGCCTCATCGAGCAGAAGAACGCGGAGATTCGCGCTGCTCGTGAAGCTGAGGAGCGCGCCCACGCTGAGCAGATTGCTCGCGAGAAGGCCGCCGCTGAGGAAGCCGCGCGCAAGGCTGAGGCTGAGCGTCAGGCGCAGCGCTTCGATGTTGGCCCGTGCCCGGCAGATGCGCGTATCTGCGTGGACCGCGATGGCCGCCGTACCTGGCTGCAGGACGGCAACGGCAACGTCACCTACGTTGCGCAGGGCATGTCCACCGGTAAGCCGGGTGAGGAAACCCCGGCCGGCACGTACTACATCAACCGTAAGGTGAAGGACGAGATCTCGTGGGAATTCGGTAACGCACCGATGCCTTACGCAATGTACTTCACGAACAACGGCCACGCCTTCCACGAGGGCTCCCCGGCCTACCAGTCCAATGGCTGCGTGCGCCTGACCCACCAGGATGCCGTGCGCTACTGGAATGATGTGCCGATGGGCTCCAAGGTCTTCATCTACTAGGACGTAGCGGTGGGCAAGCCACCGCTAGACACCATTTGCCTCCCGCGCTTTAGTGCGACGGGAGGTTTCTGTATTTGGAAAACCCGTTCTCGCAGCGTATGCTTTAGTGCTGGTGTCTGTACGCAGCCGGATTGGCTGCTGAGGACACCAGGCAGTAGACACCAAACATGCAGGTGGAGGCGTCGCCAAGCGTGGCGAAAAGAACTCCATCAGAAAAGTAGAGGTTATGGCTAAGGAAGGCGCAATCGAGGTTGAGGGTCGCATCGTCGAACCCCTGCCCAACGCAATGTTCCGCGTCGAGCTCGACAACGGGCACAAGGTTCTTGCCCACATCTCGGGCAAGATGCGTCAGCACTACATCCGCATCCTCCCAGAGGATCGCGTTGTTGTGGAGCTGTCTCCTTATGACCTGACCCGCGGACGCATCGTCTACCGCTACAAGTAAAGACTGTAAGCCTCCTCACCCACGGGACGCGCCCTTCGTGCGTCCTTTTTTACCTCAGGCTGCGATGGCCTGAGCCCACGCTGCTAAGCATGCCCACAGTTTCCCCGGCACGGCCCGGGTCGAAGCGTATGCGTGGCGGGGGACGGATGAGGAGAAAACCATCGTAACAACCCGAAAGGACTAGCCATATGGCACGTCTAGCTGGTGTTGACCTCCCGCGCAACAAGCGCATGGAGGTTGCTCTCACCTACATCTACGGCATCGGGCCTTCCCGTGCCAAGGAACTGCTGGAAAAGACCGGCATTTCTCCCGACCTGCGCACCGACAACCTCGACGACGATCAGCTGTCGGCGCTGCGTGACGTCATTGAAGCTACCTGGAAGGTCGAGGGTGACCTCCGCCGCCAGGTTCAGGCTGACATTCGTCGCAAGATTGAAATCGGTTGCTACCAGGGCATCCGCCACCGCCGTGGTCTGCCCGTTCGTGGTCAGCGCACCAAGACCAACGCTCGTACGCGCAAGGGTCCGAAGAAGACGATCGCAGGAAAGAAGAAGTAAAACATGCCACCCAAGACTCGTTCCGGCGCGCGCCGTGGTGGTCGTCGCGTCGTAAAGAAGAACGTGGCCGCTGGCCACGCATACATCAAGTCCACCTTCAACAACACCATCGTGTCCATCACGGACCCGCACGGTGCTGTCATCTCCTGGGCATCCTCCGGCCACGTCGGCTTCAAGGGTTCCCGTAAGTCCACCCCGTTCGCAGCGCAGATGGCTGCTGAGAACGCGGCCCGCAAGGCCATGGACCACGGTATGAAGAAGGTTGACGTTTTCGTCAAGGGTCCGGGCTCCGGCCGCGAGACCGCCATCCGTTCCCTGCAGGCTGCAGGCCTCGAGGTTTCCTCGATCACGGATGCCACCCCACAGCCGCACAACGGCTGCCGTCCGACCAAGCGCCGCAAGGTTTAAGGGAAAGGAAGAGGTAAGAAAATGGCTCGTTATACTGGCCCCGCTACCCGCGTATCCCGCCGTCTGCGCGTCGACCTGGTCGGCGGCGACATGGCATTTGAGCGTCGCCCGTACCCTCCGGGACAGGCTGGCCGCAACCGCATCAAGGAATCTGAGTACCTGCTGCAGCTCCAGGAGAAGCAGAAGGCCAAGTACACCTACGGTGTGCTGGAGCGTCAGTTCCGCCGCTACTACGCCGAGGCTAACCGCCTTCCGGGCAAGACCGGTGACAACCTCGTCGTTCTGCTCGAGTCCCGTCTCGACAACGTGATCTACCGCGCAGGTCTGGCCAACACCCGCCGCCAGGCTCGCCAGCTTGTCTCCCACGGTCACTTCACCGTGAACGGCAAGAAGATCAACGTTCCTTCCTTCCGCGTTACGCAGTACGACATCATCGATGTTCGTGAGCGTTCCCAGAAGATGGAATGGTTCGAAGAGGCTCAGGACCGCCTGGTTGACGCCAACGTTCCGGCGTGGCTGCAGGTCGTTCCGGACACCCTGCGCATCCTCGTGCACCAGCTGCCCGAGCGCGCTCAGATCGACGTTCCGCTGCAGGAGCAGCTCATCGTCGAGCTTTACTCGAAGTAATCCTTCGACACTTTCATCTTTACCCCTTCTACCGGCGTCAAATAGCGGGCGCCGACAAGGAGAAACTCCATGCTTATTTCCCAGCGTCCTCAGCTCACCGAGGAATTCATCGACTCGTCTCGCTCTAAGTTCGTTATCGAGCCGCTCGAGCCGGGCTTCGGTTACACCCTCGGTAACTCGCTTCGTCGCACGCTGCTTTCGTCCATCCCGGGCGCGGCAGTAACCTCCATCAAGATTGACGGTGTGCTCCACGAGTTCACCACCATCAATGGTGTGAAGGAAGACGTTTCCGAAATCATCCTTAACGTCAAGGGTCTGGTTCTGTCTTCCGACTCCGACGAGCCGGTGGTCATGTACCTGAGCAAGGAAGGCCCGGGTGAGGTCACTGCAGGCGATATCCAGCCGCCGGCCGGCGTGGAGATCCACAACTCGGATCTGCACATCGCATCGCTGAATGAGTCCGCCAAGCTGGAGATGGAACTCGTCGTCGAGCGCGGCCGTGGCTACGTCCCGGCTGCCGCCACCTCGGGAGAAATCGGCCGCATTCCGGTCGACCAGATTTACTCCCCGGTGCTGAAGGTCTCTTACAAGGTCGAAGCTACTCGTGTTGAGCAGCGCACTGACTTTGACAAGCTGATCATCGACGTCGAGACTAAGAACTCGATTTCCGCACGCGACGCCCTGGCTTCCGCCGGCGGCACCCTGGTCGAGCTCTTCGGCCTGGCTCGCGAGCTGAACACCGCTGCTGAGGGCATTGAGATTGGCCCGTCCCCGCAGGAGACGGAGTACATCGCCGCCTACAGCATGCCGATCGAGGATCTGAACTTCTCCGTCCGCTCCTACAACTGCCTGAAGCGCCAGGAGATCCACACCGTCGGTGAGCTCGCTGAGTGCACCGAATCGGACCTGCTGGATATCCGCAACTTCGGTCAGAAGTCGATCAACGAGGTAAAGATCAAGCTGGCTAACCTGGGCTTGGCCCTCAAGGACACCCCTGAGGACTTCGACCCGACCCAGCTCGAAGGCTACGACGCAGAGACCGGCGACTTCAAGGACCCGGCTTCCGACGATTCCGAGTAAAGAATTCCACTGAATCGTGACGGCGCGGCAACCGCGCCCCGTCGCGCGCTCAATTAATCCGCACACGAGGAGTACATAATGCCTACCCCCAAGAAGGGTCCGCGTCTCGGCGGCTCCGCTAGCCAGCAGAAGCACCTGCTGAGCAACATGGCAGCGAGCCTGTTCGAGCACGGCGCAATCAAGACCACCGACGCTAAGGCGAAGCTGCTTCGCCCTTACGCTGAGAAGATCATCACCAAGGCGAAGGCCGGCACCGTTGCTGACCGTCGCGCAGTTCTCAAGCTCATCCCGCACAAGGATGTTGTTGCCTACCTCTTCGACGAGCTGGCACCGAAGTTCGAGAACCGTGAGGGTGGTTACACCCGCATCATTAAGCTGGACAACCGCTCCGGCGACAACGCCCCGATGTCCCAGATCTCCCTCGTTCTCGAGGAGACCGTGACCTCCGAGGCTAACCGCGCTACCCGCGCAGCTGCCTCGAAGAAGGCTGCTGAGGCTGAGGAAGCTAAGGCCGAAGAGGCTGAGGCTGAATCCGCTGAGGAAGCAAAGGCAGAGGCAACCGAGGCAGAGGTCGAGGAGACCGCTGCTGAGGAGTCCGAGGAGAAGTAAACTTCTCTCGCCTTAACTAGGCCGCAGTACCACCTTAGGTGGGGCTGCGGCCTTTTGTTATGCTTTCTGGGCTATATAACCCCGACCAGAACGTATACTCTATGACCCCGCTGTTTACTGTGCTGTACGTAATCGGCATCGTCTCCGAGGCGATGACCGCTGCGCTGTCCGCTGGCCGGCAAAAGATGGATCTGTTTGGCGTCATCATGTTGGGCGCAGTCACCGCATTGGGCGGCGGCACGATCCGCGACATGGTGCTGGGCGCCTACCCGTTGACGTGGGTGGCGGAACCGCGCTTCCTCTTGGCCGTGGTGGCCGCCGCCGTCGCCACGGTTTATATGTCCTTCCTAATGCACTATTTCCGGCATGTATTCTTGCTTCTCGACGCCCTGGGCCTTGCGGTATTCAGTGTCCTTGGTGCTCAGAAGGCCTTGGAACATGGCCATGGGTTGGTTATCGCTGCCGTGGCTGCGGTGCTGACCGGTGTCTTTGGCGGTATTTTGCGTGACTTGTTGTCCGACCGTATCCCGCTGGTCTTGTCCGCCGAGCTGTACGCCTCCATTTCTGTTCTTGCAGCCTTTTCTTATGCGGGATTGATGGAGCTGGGGCTCAGCGATGAGGTCGCTGGCGTCGTGACGGTATGCCTAGCGCTGGCGCTGCGCGTGGCTGCGATCTACTTTGGATGGTCGCTGCCGGTGTTTGAATACCGGGGAGCCGAACAACCCATGGACCCGCGCCTGCGCTTGTCTGCCCGCATTGTTCGGGATGGCGCCCGCAAGGCCAAGCGCAAAGCCGGCCAGGCCAAGAAGAATCTAAAGCACCCCAAGCGGGCTGGCTATGCCGCTTTGAGCAAGCTGGGCGTGAGCAAGAGCGCGAAGCGCCAGCACGCGGCCCAGGATTGGGAACTCAATCGCGAGTGGAATGCCAACGACTAGGTAGAATCAGCATCCATGACTAACGTTCGCCTTCGCCTAGACTTGGCCTACGACGGCACCGACTTCCACGGGTGGGCCAAGCAGAAGGGCGGCCTGCGCACTGTTCAGCAGACCGTTGAGGAGAAGCTGAGCATGGTGCTGCGCCACCCAGTGGAGCTCACCGTGGCTGGGCGCACCGATGCCGGAGTGCATGCCAGCGGTCAGGTGGCGCACTTAGATACCACACGGGCGGCGCTGGGACAGCGCAGCATTGACGGCGATCCCACCAAGCTGGTGAAGCGCTTGGCCAAATTGCTGCCTGCCGACGTCCGCGTCCACGCCTGCACCGAAGTTCCCGCAGATTTCGACGCGCGCTTTTCTGCCTTACGCCGCCGCTACGTCTACCGCATCACCACCCATCCGCGCGGTGCACTTCCGACTCGCGCACGCGATACCGCGACGTGGTTCAAGCCAGTGGACCTGGAGCTAATGCAGGCCGCGGCCGATCAGCTGGTGGGGCTCAATGACTTCGTGGCTTTCTGCAAGGCGAAGCCGCACGCCACGACCATTCGCGAGCTCCTTGCCTTTGAGTGGAAGGACGTGTCGACGCCCGCGGAGCCGCAGCTCTACGAGGCGCACGTAACCGCGGATGCCTTTTGCTGGTCCATGGTGCGCTCGTTGGTGGGCTGCTGTTTGCGGGTGGGGGAGGGCTCGCGCGGAGTTGACTTCGCCGCCCATATGCTGCGGGAAGAAAGCCGGTCCTCAGAGATCCCGCTTGCTGATGCTCAAGGTTTGAGCCTGGTGGGCGTGGATTACCCCGATGCGGACCAGTTGGCCGCGCGGGCGGCGATGACCCGTGGTCGTCGCGCTGCGGAGGAGACCGACGTGGGTTAGTCTGGAATCCACTGCGCCAGGGAGGGTGGCGCATTCACGTGAGGGGGAGGATTCTTCATGGCACGCGCGTTGCCTACTACCAAAGCTCAGGTCTCAGGACACAAGTTTCTCCTACGCCGGTTAGAACACGGGCTTGTCTTTGGAGATATAAGGATGATTCATGATCCGTTGAAGAGGCGTCGCCGCGCACTGACGGGAGGGATTGCTGCGGTGGCCTTTTTGAGCCTGGGCTCGGGGCTCATTGCCTGGATGCAACCGGATCCGCAGCCCGGTGATGCACCGGTTGTGCGCTCTTCCGAAGGTCAACTCTTGGCGCTGGTTAACGGCACTTATCACCCGGTGGCCAACCTTGCGTCCGCCAGGCTCATCGCCAATGAACCGGTGGAACCCGCTGCTGCCGGGGAGTCCTTCCTGGAGCAGGTCAGCTTGGGCACACCTCTGGGGATTGTAGATGCCCCGAACCTTCTGGCGGCCGGAACGGGGGAAGAACCGGGCTGGGCGGCGTGCCTGGAAGAGTCCACGGAGGGTGAGAATTGGCAGTCCAGCAACCACGTCGGCACCGTGACCGTGGTGGCGCACCACGCCGTTCCCGGCTTCGACGAGGAGCAGGCCGCCGTGGCGGAATCCGAGGGCACGCAGTGGTTGCTCACCGGCCAAGGGCGCGTCGTGTTGCCCGAGGCCACGAGCACGCAAGGCAGGGTACTGCGCCGCGCCTTGGGGATGACCGCGGAGACGGCGGTGTGGAGCGTGCCGGCAGAGCTCCTCAATGCCTTCGCCGAACTGGAGCCGCTGAGTTTCCCAGCCGTGCCACCTGAGATTCTGGATACCGGCGAACAGCTGTGGGCGCGAACCGAGCAGGGCGTTTTCTCCATCACCCCCACGCAAGCGGAGATGCTCGTCGGCATGGGCGCGCAGCGTCTGCCGGCACAGTCGCAGGAGGTTGCCGCGCTTGGCGACGTTCCACCGACCTTCAACCTCCCGGCTACCCGGATGGACTTCCTGTCTCCTGAGCACGGTTGGTTGTGCGCGACGCACCAGCATGGAGCCGGTACGACTCGCCCGGTGTCAGCCACCGTGGACTTGCCGGGTGATTCGGCGGCGCAGCGTTTCGCCGGTCTACAGGCGGGCGTGGGCGTGGACAGCGGGCATGGTTATCACGTGGTCTCTGCCACCGGCAGGCGCCACGAGCTGGCTAGCGCCGGGGAGCTAAACGCGCTGGGCCTGGGGGAACCGGAGCAGGTGCCGTGGGAGATTCTGCGTCTGCTGCCGGAAGGTTCTGCCTTGAGCCGCGCGGAGGCCTTAAAGAATGAGCACTGATAACAGCCACGAGGACGAGGAACCCCAGGGCCCCGAGGAGTAGGCGCACCATAGGCCAGCCTTGGGCGGCCGGTGCTGTCAGTGGTGTCACCGCAAAGGAACGCTCCTCGCGGGTTTCGGCCGCAGGACGAAAGGTCACCGCGGTGAGGGGATCGACCACCCCGTGGCCGGGCTCGGCGGAATCGATGACGCGTTGGCGCAGCTGCGCCGGGGACTCGTCGGGGTAGCGCTGCACCAGCAGAGCGAGCGTTCCGCTGACCAGGGGCGCGGCGAAAGACGTGCCTTGAAAGAGGGTATCCCCCTTGGCACTGGCCCAGCCGCCGCCGGGTTCCAAGGCGAGTGGTACGTTGCCCTCTGCGCTGAGAGGTGCAGCGATGGAGTAATCCGCAAGGTCGTACGGGGTGGCTAGGGCGCCAACCGCGAGGACAGTATCCGCCACGGCGGGGAAGACCACATCACCTTGTTCACAGCCACCGGATGTCGCGTTTCCCGACGCCGCCACCACCACCGCCCCAGCGTCCTCCGCGCGCTGCAGCGCTGCGTCCAAGCCCGATCGATCCACCCGTGAGGCGGCATCCGGCGGGACGCAGGACACGACGGAGACGTTGATGACCTGAGCTCCCGCGTTCACGGCATCCTCGATGGCAGCAGCCAGGCTGGCCAGCGTTCCGGAACCGTGGTCTTCCTCCGCTGAACCATCGGCCCCTGCCGAGTTATCCGGCGCCGGTTGCCTGAAATGCGAACTGGTTTGCCGGATGGCGTAGATTTCCGCATCCGGGGCCACGCCGAGCTCTCTTCCTGCGATGACCCCGGCCACCACCGTGCCGTGCAGGTCACAGTCTCGCAGCGGGTCGGGCTCGTCTGGGGTTACGAAGTCCGCTCCCGGTGTCACGCGCAGCTGGGGGTGCGCGGCCACTCCGGTGTCGATGACCGCGACCTTCACCCCGGCACCCGTGGCAAAAGAATGCAGCCGCGCGCGATAGTCCGAGTATTGCGCGGAAGGCTGCGGCCCTGCCGCGGCGAGGGTAGCCTCCGCGCACGCGGTGTCTGGCTCGCGGGCAGCAGCTACCGGCCCGGGCAACACACAGGACCCCCACGCCAGACCAGCGCCAAGAGCAGCGCTGGCGGCGCCGATTCTAATTAGAGCTATCATGAGCCCAGCCCCCTAATGAACTCGAAGAGCCCAGCCAGGTGTGCGGCGAGCGGCAAACACGCAGCCAGTGCGAGGGCTTCGGCGCGCTCGAACCACACGATGGTGGTCGGCTCAATCTGCCGTAGTTTGCCTGCCCACACCGGTACTGACAGCATGGCCACAACGATGAGCCCCGCGATGACGCTGAGCACCCATGTTTCCGTGGTTGGCGCAGAAAGCCGCTGCCACTCGCGCAGCGGCACAGCCACCGCGGAACACGCAGCGGCGAGGCCATAGATTCCCAGTGCCCACGCAGCAATGGGCCGGGCATGGCGTGCTGCATGCACGATGACCCCGCCAGCGATACTTACACACAGCGCTTGGGAGGCCCCCTGGGTTGCCGCCGCGTTGGCGTTTAATGCGATGAGGAGCAGGGCAGGGATGCCCGCCACCGCGCAGCCCACCGCGATGCCCTCGTAGGCCTGCCCGGCGCGCCGGGCAGCGAGCGCGTTATCGGTGGGTACCTCGTCCGAGATGCTTAAGTCTTGCCCGGCGGTGGGAAGCTGCGGCACGCGCAAACCCGCCAGCCGCGTGGTCAGCAGGGGAGCGCCCGCCAACAGGCCCACGGTGGCTGCGAGGAGCGGGGCGGGGCCGAGGAGACCGACGAGCACGAGCAGGCACCACGTCGCGGCAGTAGCCCGGTCCCGCAGCCCGCCGATGCGTACCAGGTGGGAGAGCACCGCCGTCGCACCGACGGCGGTCGCGGCCCCCACGACGGGTGCCGCCGGCACCGCGGTACCTGCAGGTCCAGCGACAAATGCTGCGCCAGTGGCTAACCCGCCCGCCAGCCCCGCGGCGACGTGCGCGGTGGCGAGCAGAGATCCTCGCCGCGTCCATACCGCAAGAACGAGGGCGAGGAGTGCAGTGGCGGCGCAGCCGACCGTGGGGGACAGTGTTGCGGCAAGGAGCCCACCGCCGGCGATAAGGCCCGCCACACCCCACAGCCCAGCCAGGCCAGAAAGCTGCGTGGCGGAGACATCGGCGGCTAATGCTTCCGCGGCGTCGCGCACGATGGGTGCCGGCGCCGGTGCATCCGGGCTAAGCACCAGCACGGAGCCTTCTTCCACGCTGGTGCGATCCAGCGGCGTGGTCATCGATATGGTCTTGCCCGCCGCGGTAGTGGCGCGCCACAGGATGGGGGCTGGGGGAACGTCGACAAGCACGAGCAGCTCCCCCAGCACCTCCCCGAGGCTGGACGAAAGCGGCAGTGAGATATCCGCTTCTTTGCGGGTCTGGCCTGCGTGTATACGGACAGTGACGCGGACAGAATGCGCGAGTGCGCGAGTCATGGAAAGTACCTCCCCCGAGAAAAATTTCTAGGCAACCCCTTGCCCATTGCCTCACATTGTGGCTTACTGGTGGCACGCTGTCCACCGCTTAAGGAGGCGGTGGAGTACTTCGGGGGGAAGGACTTTGACATGCGCGTACCTACACGCGTCGTTGACACCGGGCTGTCGTCATATCGGGAACCAGCGCCACCGCTGCCACAGGGCAGCATTGATGCCGAGGCCGTGCCGGAGGCGGCCCGTGCCCAACCCGTTCCGTTGGTTCGCCTGCTTATGCCGCTGGTGATGATCGCGGCCATGGTGGGCATGGTGGCGCTCATGGTTCTCGGCGCGGGCGATGCGCGCCGGATGAGCCCCATGAGCCTCATGTTCCCGCTCATGATGCTGGCCAGCATGGCCATGATGTTCAACCCGCAGGGAGGCGGGCAGGATCCGGACGAAACTCGCCGGACGTACCTGCGTCACCTCAAGGCGCTGCGCGAGGAAGCGCTGGAGCGCGCGGCGGCGCAGCGCGCGCATGAGGAACACCGCAATCCGGCGCCTGGGCAGCTCGGCGCGTTGATTCCGACGTCGCGCCTCTGGGAGCGGGATGCGGATGCCCCGGATGCGCTGGAGGTGCGGGTGGGCACCGGGCCGATGGCACTGTGCACGCCGATCAATGTTCCAGATTCGGGTGCCGCGGAAGACCTCGACCCAGTGTGTGCGGTGAGCCTGCGCCAGACCGTGCGCGCGGTGGGAACGCTGGCGGATATGCCGGTGGTCATCCAGCTCCAAGCCTTCCCTATCGTGGGGCTGGCCGGTGCGGATGCGCACGGTATGGCCCGCGCGCTGCTGTTGCACCTGGCGGTACTGCATGGCCCGGAAACCGTGGGCATTGAGTACCACGGGGAGAGCTGGGAGTGGCTGAAGTGGCTGCCGCACTCGAGGGATCCGGAGAGCGCTCAGTTTCGTATCCGCGTCGTGGAGGAGGACCACCGGCATCGCGGTGTACTGGACAAAGAGGGAGCGCCGGGGGACGCCCCGACGACCACCATCGCCGTGGGTGTCACACCTCATTCGCTGCTGGGCCGCCGTGCGGAGGACGAAGGCATTTACCTGCGGGCGGAAGGCGCGCTGTCCGTGGTTACCGCCGCGGGGGAGGAGGAGCTGGGCAGCTGCGCGCTTATCGACGTTTCCACGGCCCTCCTCCACGCCCGCACGCTTGCGCCCTATCATCGCCCCTTCGGCGGCGATGCTCCGGCAACGCCACGGCACGGTCGCGATGCAGACCTCCCTGTGCTGCTGGGCTACCGGGACGTGGATGCGCTGCAGGCCTCCGGCATGTGGCATGGCCGCAGCCCGGTCGAACGCCTGCGCGTGCCCATCGGTGTGGATGAGTCCGGGCAGGCGGTGGTGCTCGACCTGAAGGAGTCGGCGCAGGGCGGCATGGGCCCGCATGGGCTGTGCATCGGTGCTACGGGCAGCGGAAAATCGGAGCTGCTCAGGACACTCGTCGTGGCCTTAGCCGCCACGCATAGCCCGGAGGAGCTCAACCTCGTGCTCGTGGACTTCAAAGGTGGGGCGACCTTTCTCGGCTGCGAGGAGCTGCCGCACACCTCCGCCGTGATTACCAACCTGGAGGAGGAATCTACCCTGGTGGAGCGCATGTACGATGCCATCTCCGGGGAGATGAACCGCCGCCAAGAGCTGTTGCGCAAGGCCGGCAACTTTGCCAATGTGGGCGAGTTCAACGCCTCCGCTTCCGCGGTGGCGGAGCACGGACCGCTGCCGGCGCTGGTCATCGTGGTGGACGAGTTCTCGGAACTGTTGGGCCAGCACCCGGACTTCGCCGAGCTCTTTGTCGCAGTGGGAAGGCTCGGCCGCTCACTGCACGTGCACCTGCTGCTGGCCTCCCAGCGCCTAGAAGAAGGGCGCCTACGGGGATTGGATTCGCACCTGTCCTACCGTATTGGCCTGAAGACATTCTCCGCCGGGGAGTCCCGCCAAGTCCTCGGTGTGCCCGACGCCTACCACCTCCCCGCCCAGCCGGGAGCCGGCTACCTCAAAACCGATGCCGATGCCCCCACACGGCTCCAGGCCTCCTATGTATCCGGCCCAGTGACGCGCCGGGTAGCCCTAGAAGATGATGCTTCCGCACAGCACACGGCGCGCCTGGAGCTTTTCACCGGGCACCGCGCTGCGGTAGAGGACGTGGACTATGCGGTACTCGTGGATTCCTCGAGCACCCTCCTTGACACCGTGGTGGGGGCTGCCCGGGACGAAGCCGCCGGGCGCGGTCAATCAGCGCGGCGAATCTGGCTGCCGCCCTTGCCCGCCGTGGTGGAGCTGTCCAGTGTCGCCGCTGTGCAGGTAGAATCGCCCGGCGCGGGCGGCGGGCTGTGCGCCGAGGTGGGGCTTATCGACCGCCCCTACCACCAGCGCCAAGACCTACTCACCGTGGACTTCACGACGGGTGGCGGGCACCTGGCCCTGTGCGGTGGGCCGCAGTCGGGCAAGTCAATGGCGCTGCGCAGTATCGCCTCCGGAATGGCACTGCGGCACTCGCCGGACCAGGTGCGCTTTTATGTCATCGACTTGGGTGGCGGACAACTGCAGGTTCTGGAGCGGCTGCCCCACGTGGCCGGGGTGGCCGGCCGCGAGGAACCGGAGAAGGTACGGCGCATCGTCGACGAAGTCGCTGGCCTCGTGCGTCGCCCGGAATCCCGCCACACCTTCCTGATTGTGGATGGCTGGCACCACATTGGCACCTCTGGGGCGGATTTTGAAGATCTCGCCGAGCCGATTACCCAGCTGGTCGCAGATGGTGCGTCTTCCCACGTTCACGTCCTGATCGCGGCGGCGCGGTGGACCAGCCTGCGGCCGTCAATCCGGGACCTTATCGCGGCGCGCCTCGAGCTGCGTCTGGGTGAAGCCATGGATTCCCTCATTGACCGCAAAGCACAACAAAAACTCCCGGCAGCGCCCGGTCGGGGCATCACGCTGGCGGGGGAGAACCTGCTCTTCGCTGCGACGTCCCCGCAGGATATCGCTCATATCTGCGGAGTGCATGCGGACGCCCAGCCGGTCCCGCCGTTGAAGATGCTGCCCGCCCTGCTCACCGAGCTTCCACAACCGGCCGGCAGCCCACCGGCCGGGGTGGCTTGGGGAATTGGCGGGCCGGACCTGGACCTTCTGACGTGGGATCCGACCACGCAGCCCCACCTCGTGTGCATTGGTTCTCAAGGTTCCGGTAAGTCGCAGTTCCTCAGCGTGATTCTCGCCGGTATCAGCCAACTGAACCGGGAGGAAGCCCGCCTCGTGGTTATCGATGAGCGCCGGGCACATTTGGGGACGCTGGATGAGGAGATGGTGGCGGTCTACGGGGCGTCGGCAAGCGCAGCCACCCAGGCCATCCTCGATACCGTCCGCACCTTAGAGCAGCGCCTCCCCGGCCCCGAGGTCACTCCCGCGCAGTTGGCCGCGCGGAGCTGGTGGGAGGGGCCGGATATTTACCTTGTCATCGATGATCTCGACTTGGTCAGCGACATTGCCCTGGCACCACTTGTGGAGATTCTCCCGCACGCCCGCGATGTGGGCCTGCACCTAGTGCTCGCGCGCAAATCAGGAGGAATCGGGCGCGCGCTGTTTGGGCAGTTCCTCTCGGCAGTGCGCGACCTGCAGCCAGCACTGCTGCTTCTCGACGCCGACCGCGACGAAGGCGCCATCTTCGGCATCAAACCAGTAGCGCTGCCGCCCGGCCGCGGCCAATGGGTCGTGCGTGGGGCACCCCAAGGCCTGGCACAGGTGTATGTGCCGGACACCGACACACCAGAAGAACCACCACACACCACATCCAGCAAGGGAGATAACCAATGACCGCGACTCATGCACTGCGCACACCGTCGACTACGCCAGAGACCACACTCGTTATCACGGTGCTCGACGCCGCCACGATCTATGAGGGGCCGGAGACGATCTACCGCTACGACTTACCCGGCACTGGTATCGCCGAAGGCTGGGCGCTCGACGCCGTCCTTGACCAGGCAGAAAAGGTCTGCGGGGCGGAGTGGCCGGAGGTAAGCGCCGAGGTGGTAGCGGATCCATCCGGTACGGACATCACTGACGAGGCAGTGAGCATCCTGCGCCGCCAACTGACCGGCGCGGGCGCGACGGTAGTGGAAACAGAACCATCGCCGCCCGTGGTGGAACAAACACCGACTCTTACAAGGGCGGTTGTGGACGGGCACGACGAGGGCCATGCAGACACCGTGACAGCTGAGCGGCCGCGAGCCACGCGCGCGCGACGCTCCCATCGCGCGACACCACACCGCCTTTCTGCGCTCGTGGGAGGCATCGACCCCTTCTATATCGCCATTGCGGTCATGGTGCTCGTCGTGGCCGGGGTGTCCTGGTGGGCCGTGGGACGCAAAGACGCAGCCTTAGCAGCCGCGACACCACACCAGACGGCGGTAAGTACTTCCAGTGCTGCCCATTCGCCGGGTACGGCCCCGACCCAGAGCTCGGACGCGCCGACTGAGGAGGGCGGGACGCAAGGCTCGCCCGGGGATACCGGCAGTGCGCAGCTGCGTCCGGGCCAACAAGCCATCGACGTGGAAGGGATGTCCTTGGTCTTGCCACAGGGTTTTCGTACCAGCGTGGAAGATGGGCTCGTTACCGCGGCCGGTGAGGATCCCAACCTGCGGATCCTTGTCGCTGCAGATCCGCTTTTCAACGTGCCCGTTGACGTCCTTTTTGCGGAGATCAAGGAGCAGATCGAATCCGATCCCGCCCTCCGTGATCCGGTAGAGGAGTCCGGGCGGCTGACCTATACCGAAGACCCCGGCGATGGCTCGCGGGTGACCTGGATGATGTGGGAGGACAAAGGCCACCAGATGTCCGTGGGCTGCCACACCAAGTTCGAGCCCAACGTGGTGCAGAAGGCAGCGTGCCGAATGGCGGCGGAATCGCTGGTTAAGAAGGACTAAGCAGCGGCAAGCCAGAAAAATTAAAAACTTTGAAACCGGTGGGAACCGATGCGCCACTAACTCAGTCCAATAAGGGTGAGAAGGACACAGGGTGCTTCTCGGGGGGAAAGAAACACACATCAGGCCCCGTAGTAAAAGGGCATGCCCCAGGTAGGGAACAAAGAAAGGGAGAGAACAATGACTCAAACGTTCCGCACAGAAGCCGACGTAATGGTGGCCACCGCCGGCCGCGTCGACTCCACCAATGACGAGGTACAGGGTGAGCTCACCCGTCTGCAGGGAGTTGTGGACTCCGTCCGCGCCAGCTGGGCAGGCCGCGCGCAGGTTTCCTTTGACAACCTGATGCAGCGCTACAACTCCTCCGCACAGCAGCTGCGTGAGGCACTGACCGCCATCAGCGACAACATCAGGGACAATGCCCGAAACTTTGATTCGGTTGAGGCAGATAACGCCCAGTCCTTCGACAACGTCGGCGGCGCGGGCCTGGCCCTTTAAACAGAGCCGCAGCCTCCTATAGCCGTACGCACTGAACCACACACGAGCACACAGAAGATAAGGAACACGCAATGTCTGGAATTAAGTATCAGTTTGGCGCCATCGCTGGTGCCGCCGCCGACATCAACTCCACCTCCGGCCGCATCAACGGGCTCCTCGGTGACCTTAAGGCCACCCTGCAGCCGATGGTATCGACATGGGAGGGAGAAAGCGCCGCCGCATATAACGCGGCGCAGGCCAAGTGGGATAAAGCTGCCGCCGAGCTCAACACGGTGCTAGCGACCATCTCCACCACGGTGTCCCAGGGCAATGACAATATGAGTGACGTCAACCGCCGCGCCGCCGCTAGCTGGGGCTAAACCGTCTCGACTGCGGGTCTTTCGCTAGGAGTATGGGCGCAGTCTTCCATCACCATTCACAACCATGAGCGGTGGGTGGCGTGGAGGAAGGCGTGAAGGGCTAGGAGAGGGGGTGCAGTCAATGGAAGGGCTGGACGCACCACCTCACAGTCAGCACTTTCTGCCCACCTAGTGAAAGGCGCCGGTATCGCTTCTCATCAACGTTTCTGTCTCTACCCCCACCCCGAAGTATCTGGGGATGGAGGCGTTGGTGAGGGGCGATATCGGCGTTTTGGGTTTTCAAACAGCCTCATACTAAAGTGAAACACCTATGTGTCCGCACCCGCGTCTACGTGGGTGCGCGCGTGCTGCAGGTCTCCACCGGCCGCTGTATGTACCGCGTAGGGGCTTACATAGCGTTGGCCGGCAGTTCCGAGACAGACTTTCAAGGAGTCATTTTGTCTACTTTCCACCCGAAGAGCGGTGACATCACCCGCAAGTGGTACGTCATCGACGCTACCGACGTGGTTCTGGGCAAGCTTGCTTCCACCGTGGCTGACATGCTGCGCGGTAAGCACAAGCCCCAGTACGCACCGAACGTTGATTGCGGCGACCACATCATCATCCTGAATGCGGACAAGATCCACATTTCTTCCAACAAGCGCGAGCGCGAGATGCGCTACCGCCACTCCGGCTACCCGGGCGGCCTGAAGTCCATGACCCTTGGTCAGTCCCTGGACGCCAACCCGGTTCGCGTTATCGAGGAAGCTGTGAAGGGCATGATGCCGCACAACAAGCTTTCCAACGCCTCCATCAAGAAGCTGCACGTTTTCGTGGGCGAGGAGCACCCGTACGCCGGCCAGAAGCCGGAAACCTTTGAGTTTAAGCAGGTGGCACAGTAATGACCGAGCAGAACATCGACAACAATGTAGCCGACGCTGCCGACATCGCTGCAGCAACCGCCGCTACCGAGGAGTTCACCAACACCATCGGTGATTCCCTGGCAACCGACACCGAGGCTGAGGTTGAGACCGCTGCCCCGGCTATCCACGAGGGCCCGATTCAGACCGTTGGCCGCCGTAAGCGCGCCATCGCTCGTGTCCGCCTCGTCGCTGGTTCCGGCAACATCTCTGTCAACGGCCGTGCCTTTGACGAGTACTTCCCGAACAAGCTGCACCAGCAGGACATCCTGCAGCCGCTGACCATCCTCGAGCGCGAGGGCCAGTTTGACCTCAAGGTCACCGTCACCGGTGGTGGCCCGACCGGCCAGGCCGGCGCCCTGCGTCTGGCTATCGCCCGCGCACTGAACATCTACAACCCGGCTGACCGCCAGGCCCTGAAGAAGGCTGGCCTGCTCACCCGTGATGCTCGTGCCGTGGAGCGCAAGAAGGCTGGTCTGCACAAGGCACGTCGTGCCCCGCAGTACTCCAAGCGTTAATCTTCGCGCATACTGCATTTTCGAAAGCCGCTGCTTCCCTTTCGGGGGAGGTGGCGGCTTTCCCCGTTCGGGCAGCGCACTGGTGTGATTCTCCTTATACTAAGCGGCGTGAAAGTCATTCTTGAGAGCGCGCGGGACGCACTATCAGTCCCCTTGGACGCAGCAAAGCTGCTGTGGCGGTACCTGCCGCAGCTGATCACGGTGATTTGCCTGTCGCTGGCCGTGCGCGCGGCGGTGCTGTGGTTGGCGGTGGTTATTTCTGAGTATTCGCCGTTGGCCGCCACGCTCATCTTCCCCTTTGCGCCGCTTTCTGTGATGACCGGCGTCATCGTGTGCTTTTGGATCATGCAGCCGTCCATGGAGTTCTTTGGCGGCGAGACCCGCTTTAGCAAACTGGATAAGACCACGCTGCTGACCGTCGGTGGCCTCCTCATCCCGTTCCTTACCGTGTATTCCTCCCACGGCCTGTTGCGGGATGACGCGCGGACCTTTGTCTACGACTCCGTGACCATCGAGGTGGCCACTAGCTTTCTCGATTATGATTTCGGGCGCTCGTTCATAAACTCCGGATGGCTATTTGCAGGGTTTCTCATTTCTATCGTGGTGCTGCGCAAACTCATTGGTGCGCTGCAGTTGGGGGAGCGCGCCTTTGGCGTGGCCACTGCGGCGGCGTACCTGGAGGTGCTGTGGATGGCCACGGCGTCGCTAAGTATCACCAGCAATTTTGAGAAGGTCCGTGTGTGGATTCTTAGCCGGCAAGGCATTGGCCCCGTGTGGGACTCTATTGTCACGGCGAAGGATTGGATCGTCGCCCACACCTGGGTCATTGGTGCGGTGATTGGGTGGCTGTGGAATAACGCGGCGCAAATCGGCAACTTTATCGTCGTGCCCTTCGCATGGCTGACCCTCGGCGCGGTGGTCTACAACACGAGCCTGACCAGAGAGAAGGACAGTTCTGAGCCGGACACGTCAGGCGAGGAGGACGCGGTACCGCCCCTGCAGACGGTAGCCGATGCCCCCATCGAAGGTCCCGCCGAACGAGGAAAGCTCTCCCCGCATGCCGAGCAGAAGATGTGGGCCGATTATGGGCGTCGCTATTCGGAAGCAGCCTTCCGAACGACGCGAGACATGCTGGACAACGCCGCGCAGCCACTCGTCGGCCCCTTCCGTAATGCGTGGCGCAATTTCAAGACGCTGGCAGTCGCCGGTGCGGTCCCCATGCTGACCTTCTGCCTCGTCTTCGTCTTGGCTTCGGGCGCTGAGCTGGGCGTAATCTATGCCCTGCGTGCCATCATCAAACCGCTGGCGCTGGGGACCATCACCATTGGGCTTGAGCCTTATGTGCTGGTCCTTGCCCGAGCCGTGTACTTCCTCGTTGCGCTCCCGCTGGTGGTAGCCGCGCTGGACCGCTTCCTCAACGCTGAGTACGCCGAGGCGGAGGACGCAGATGAGAGCACCGACGAAAACCAAGGCGAAGAGCCGGACGCTGAATCTGCCGTCCCAGCGAGCCAGGCGGGAGAGAAGTAGGTGGAATCGGTGACACAGACTACTGAGCACACTCAAGCCGGTGACGTGGATCGCGCAGAAGCCACGACCGATCCTGATACCCACATCAGCGCGCGCAAGCTGAACATTCTCACCCTGGTTGTCGCGGTGGTGTTGATTGCTGGCGGGATTACGGTTGAGCAGATCAACAGGCGCGGGTCCAGCGAGGAGCTGGCGCGTCCGGACCTGCGGGAGGACCACATCGTGAACCTGCGCCCTGAGACCGCGGACGTCTTGCCGGAGGCCTTCATTGAGAAGATCGCCCTGTGTACCGAAGCACCGCTGCAATCCGAGAATGCTCTGCTAGAAGGAGCCCACGGCTATTCCTGCAAGCCGTGGCTTACCAAGGAGCAGGACGCTGAGGGGCTCATGACATTCCATAGTCCGCGGGACATTGTCATTGGGGAGGAGGCCGAAGAGATGTACAGAGCCTTGCCCGATTATCACGATGATGCCTTCCAGACGTCGACCCGTACTGTTCGCGAGGCGAATGGTTCCGCCCCGGAAGTCCTCGTCAACGAATGGGGCAAGGATGGATTCGGCGGTGGCGACATTTTCGTCTACTACCCAGAAGAGAAGGTAATGGTGTCGTGGCCGTGGAACAAGACCGATCCGGGCGCGGAGGACGTTGAGGCGGTTGTCCGCGCAGAAGGCTTCTAAGCGCCTGTGCGCAGGCGCACCTCATAAGGGGCGCCCCAGGTGACGAATAATTCGGAAGGCTCGAAATCGGCGTTGGTGACGAAGTAGTACGTCATCTCCCATTCAGCCGGCCGCGCGCTGGGCTCGGGGAGGATATTGGCATCTAGTTCGAAAGGATTGATGGCCATCGGCCCCGCAGCCCCTTCGGGTTCACAGAGGTTGGGGAAGGCGGCGGGCATATCGGTCGGCACGTCCTGCGGGGACAACACGAGGCGGACAGGTTGCTCGATCCCTTGGCCGTCACGGAGCCCGACCTCGCATCCTTCCAGTGGGCTTTCCGGATCCGCATGCCAGTCCACGGTGGCCTTGTAGAGTGCGGTGTCCCCGGGGAGCGCAGGGGGATCCATGAGGTTCTTGTCGGCATAAAGGGAGCCGAATTCGGAGGGGTCTGCCTTGTCGATGGCGGCCAGGGTGACCGTCGCCGAGCGCTGGGCGGTGTCCTGGTCTAGCTGATAATCAAAGCTGAACTCGGCGGGCTCTTGCTTGGTGGCCTCGACGGTCGAATGGACCGACAGCGGTCGGTATCCGTGCACCATGACGGAGGAGGAGGCCGCCACCATGATCGCGAGCGCCGGAAGAGTTGCTGCCCACCACCACGCCTTCGAGGCCTTCTTCGATGCTGTGTCTTGGGACGTCATGCTTTAACCTCCACGGCTGTGTGAAGTTCCTTGCCCATGGGGACCGGTTGTTGGTGGAAGTCGCCGAGGAGATTCTCCACCTCTAGCGCCAGCGTGGCGGGGCCCAGCGAATCCTCTGGGAGTACAAAGAGACTGGTACATGTCATGGGGAGGGAGACGACCTCGGCGTCGCATTGCGGTGTGGTCGTGCGGAAAACACGGCCCTCGGAGTCTTCTAATTTCAGGCTCAGGGGGTAGGAGTGAGTGCGCTCCAGCGTGAAATCGACGGCTACTTCATACAGCTCACTGAGCTCCTCGCCCTCGGGCAGAGTACCGGTGAATTCCGCGTAGTCTCCAGACGCCAGCGGGCGAGTGTGGACGTCTACCTGGCTAATGCGGGTGTGCCCGGGTATTTCGTCGGTGTACTCAAAGTGGGAGAATTCCACCTCGCGCGGATCGGGCATCTGGTCACTAATGAAGATGCCCAGGGAGGTGATCGCTGCGGCCACGGCGATCATGGGGACCTTCTTGCGGTTGAGCAGGGGCAGGGAGGAAGATTTGCGGTGGGTCATGCCAACTCCATCTCTGCTACGGGGGTGGGGTCAAACCAGCGGTAGGACATGTCCAGGCTGGATTTGCGCACCGTCAGATCGTTGAGAACAAGCGCTGTTCCGGGGGCATCGTCGACGGTGATGTCGACGGCGAAGGGAACCCCGGGGTTGGGCCTGGTCACCGCCCCGTTCTCCAGTGAAGGCGCGATGGAGAACTGCTCAAAGGGGATAGGCTCACCATTGCGGGTAAGGCTAAACATCTGTTGGTAGTCCGTGAAGGCGGTGTCTTGGGTGTTGAGGAACGTGGCGGTGACGTGGACTTGGCCGGCCTCGACGCGGGGCTTATCGACGACCACCTGGGCCTGCTGCAACTCCACCGTTTCGCCCGGAGCGATGACTGCAGGTTCTTCCGTTTCCGCGGGCTCGGTATTTCCGAGCACCAGAAATAGCGCTGCGACAACGAGTACCGCCATGTTGAACTTGGTGAGCACACCATCGGTGAGGGCTTTGAAGAGTTTCACTCCCTTCGACTCCCTCACGCGAGTCAAGCCTTTCGCATAGGACATGGTGATTATTCAAGCAGAGGACGGCCCAGCGCGCGCGTTAACTGGGGAAACTCCCCACCGGCCCTGCTCACAGGGCAGAAGGTGGGAAGAAGTCTACACAACAAGAACGAGCCGACCTGCGCCAGGCAAGGGGGAGCGGGCATAATAAACAACTATGACTCGACTTTTTGGAACCGATGGAGTTCGCGGCCTCGCGAACAAGAAGCTCACTCCCATTCTGGCTTTGCGCCTAGGGCAGGCAGCGGCGGAGGTGCTGACCTCGGACCGGGAGTCCTACGAGCGCCGCCCGCTGGCGATTATTGGGCGCGACCCGCGTGTGTCGGGCGAGATGTTGGATGCGGCGATTGCCTCGGGCTTGGCCTCACGCGGCGTCGACGTCGTGCGCATCGGCGTGCTGCCGACCCCGGCCATCGCATTCCTTACCGATGATTTTGGGGCGGACCTCGGCGTGATGATTTCCGCCTCCCACAACCCGATGCCGGACAATGGCATCAAGTTCTTTTCCGCGGGCGGCAAGAAGCTGCCGGATGAGGTGGAAGACCGCATCCAGGCTGCCATGGACAACCTCACCGACGGTGGGCCCACGGGGACCAAGATTGGTCGCATTATTTCGGAGGCCCCCGACGGCCGGGAGCGCTACCTCAAGCACCTAGCAGAGGTCGTCACCACGGATCTGAGCGGTATCAAGGTTGTCGTCGACACCGCAAACGGTGCTGCCTCCAAGGTTGCTCCGCAGGCCTATGAGGCAGCGGGCGCTGAGGTCATTGCTATCCACAACAAGCCCAATGCCTTCAACATCAACGAGGACTGCGGTTCGACCCACATTGAGAAGACTCAGGAGGCCGTCGTCGAGCACGGCGCTGATCTGGGCCTGGCCCACGACGGTGACGCTGACCGTTGCCTAGCCGTCGATGCTGAGGGCAACGTCGTTGACGGTGACCAGATCATGGCGATCCTCGCGGTGGGCATGAAGGAAGAGAACGACCTCCGCTTCAACACCCTGGTGGCCACCGTGATGTCGAACCTGGGGCTGAAGCTGGCGATGCAGGAGCAGGGCATTGAGGTCAAGGAAACCGCCGTGGGGGATCGCTACGTGCTGGAGGAGCTCAACCGCGGTGATTTCTCCCTGGGCGGCGAGCAGTCCGGTCACGTCGTGCTGCCGGATGATTGCACCACTGGCGATGGCACACTGACGGGACTGTCCATCATGGCGCGCATGGCTAAGTCCGGCAAGACCCTTAAGGAGCTGGCCTCCGTGATGACGGTATTGCCGCAGGTGCTCATCAACGTGCCGGTGTCCGATAAGGCGGTCATCCTCAATGCCCCCGAAGTCAAGGAAGCTATTGCCGCCGCCGAGGCAGAGCTTGGTGATACGGGCCGCGTCCTGCTGCGCCCCTCAGGCACAGAGGAGCTCTTCCGCGTCATGGTGGAAGCAGCTGAAAAGGAGCAGGCACGCAAGGTAGCGGGCAAGCTTGCTGCCGTCGTTGCCGCTGTCTAGTTCTACCCGCATAATCGCAACCCTGGGCCTTTGGCCTGGGGTTTCTTCTTTTTCTGCGCGGTGGGGGAACCGGCGGGTGGCTTTCTCAGTCCAATAAGAGCAGGAATCACTGTTTGTTGTGGACAAGAAGGAGGGCGCACATGCCCGACGTATTTTTTGATGAGGAGGAAGCCACGCGGCTTCTCGACGACGTCATGGACCAAGCCCGCGCCCAAAGTGACGCACACCGCGGGGACAGACCGAGCTTTGCCCCGTCTTCTGCGGGGCGGGATTTTAGCGGGCATGGGGCGCAGATTCAGGCGTTGTTGAGTCGGCTACACGAGCGTGGTGCGTGGCGCTTGGAGAACATATCGGCCACCGCGGGCGCCGCGCGTGAGCAGGTGCGGGCGTTTGGCGACGTCGACCGTGGCCTCGCTGGCCAATTCGGCAGCCAGGAAACGGGGGCGAACTGATGTCCACGATGATCAAGTCGCTCTTGGGCGATTATTCACAGGTAGTCTCCCAGTTTCAGGCTGCGAGCCTTGGCGGCTACTCCGGTCCCAGCACACCGATTGATTTGTTGGGGGACATGGTGGGTTCCGTCGACGGGATCAACCCAGGAGAGCTCGTGACGCATACCGCGTCGGCGATGGGCGCGCGACGTCCACTGCGCGGCGGCAATGGTCTGCGGGATTTCCTCCTTGGCACGGTGCTGTCGCTGGCTGGGGGAGCGATCATGGATCACCTGCGCGGCGTGCAGGATGACTTTGAGAAGGAAAGGGACGAAGCCGATGATCTGGTGGAGTCCGCGCAGCAGTGCTCCGAGGCCATCGAAGACGTGGTCAGTGTTTCCGAATCTGCCGTAGCGGAGTTGATTTCTGCAGTAATTCCGCTGCTGAATATCTTGACCATGTTGCTGCAGCGGCACCCGTTGGGCAAGGCCATCGTCCCAGTTATTTCGCGCATTGGCGGTGACCTAATCGACCAGACGAATGACACCATTTCGCAAACCTGTCGGGACCGCGACACTGCCATTGAAAATTGCTACGGCGAGTTTGAAAAGCGCTGCACCGAGGTATGCGAGCGGGAGCTGCCGGAAACCCCGCCTGAGCCTGAATGCGGTTGCGAGGAGAAGCCGAAGGAGTGCCCACAACCGGATCCTGAGCCCTGTGAACCGACGAAACCTGTGAGCCCCGCAGAACCAACGGCACCGGCGCAAGCCCAGCCAACGCCACCGGCGCCGACAGCGCAGCCCGCTCCACCGCAGCAACCAGTCGAGCCGGAACCAGACAAACCGGTGGCACCGCCAGAAAAACCTGCGCCAACCCAGCCCGCAGGGGTTTCGGAAGAAGAATGCCCGCCGGCTGAGGATAAGCCTCGGCCAGCGAAACCGAACACGCCGCATACCGTGCCGACTGAGCCCGCAGCGCAAGCGCAGCCCACACCCGATTCCACCGCAACAGAAGAAGAGCACAAGCCGTGCGGGTGCCACGCGGAGAAGGAGTCGCAGCAGTCTTGTACCTGCACTGAGCAGCCGCGCGACGTGGGAACCACCACGCCGGCCGACGCCGGGATTGAGGTGCCCAGCGAGGTTGACGTGCCGACCGCACCCGTGCAGGCGGAGGTGACTGAATGCCCGGAGGAGGCGGTGCAGGTAGTCGAAGAGGTCGAGGAGCCTGACGAGCCTGTAGAAGCTGAAGACTGTGAGGAAGAAAGCGGCGAGAGTCCTAACGCGGAATCCTGTGAGTGTAAGCTGGAGGAATCCTGCTGCGGAAGTCTGGGCATCCTAGGCGTAGGAGTTGCCATTCTGGGGCTTGGGCTGCTGGCTGAAGCCGCCGTGGATTTCATTGAGAACCTACCGGAGCCTGAGCTGGAACCTGCGCCTGAGCCCGAACCAGAACCAGAGCCGCAGCCGGAACCGGAGCCAGGTCCACCGCCGGCACCAGAACCAGCCCCGGACAACGGAGTCACGCCACCACCGCCAGAGCTAAATAACGTTCCGGAGCCAGAAGCTCCACCGGAGAAGCTGGCGCATATGCAGGCAGCGGAAGCGCCGGCACCGGCACCAGTGCCGGAACCTGCACCGGTACCAGCCCCTGAACCGCCCCCTGAGCCAGCGTCTGGGCCGGCTCCCGGCGCGGGAGCCGCACCAGAAATGACACCGGAAACGGCACCGGAAGAAAGCTCAGATTCCCCATCCGTACAGGCGCGAAAGGCAGGGCAGTGGTAATGCCGCACAATGATTTCGATGAGTTCGCACGCGGATTCCGTGAGCGCACAGCCGCACGGCTGCTGGAGTTTGAGAAAGCGATGGCCAAGGCACAGGACGAGCTCGAGAAGTCCGCTCAGCGCGCGGCCCAAGCCCAAGCGCACACACATGCGCCGCACACACATACGCCGGGGCGAAACCCAGAGTCCAGGGGCGTGCCGCATAGTCAAGCGCAGGGGCAGGGCCGGGGCCGTCCGCGCGGTCAGGTGCAGTCGGTGCTCAGGCGCAGCTGAAGCAGCAGCGAGAAACAAGTCTGGTTCCTCGCAGCCACAGGTGATACCGTGAGGTGACTGCCTACTGCACGTATCAACCAGGGTGAGGAGAATGCCGCATGACAACAGTGCCTTGGCTTCATGACGTCCTGTGGGGCGTTCTTCCCATGCTGTACCTCTTGGTGGCTTTTGTTGTGCTTGGCATTGAGATTAAATTCGACAGAGAAATGTCCCACATAAAGCTGTGGACGGCCGCTCAGTTGCTTCTGCCGGGCATTGCACTTATTGCCTGGTATTTTCTTGAAGTCCCTAAGCTAAAACAACTACAGCAGGACGACAACTGATCGTCCTGCTGTAGTTAGGAAAAGCCGCGCTGTGAAGCGCTATTTCGTTGGAGCTTTATTTGCTGTACTCAAAGCCGGCGCGTTGAGCCAGGTCCTCGCCGGTGAAGCTCTCAACGCCCTTCGCGGAGGCGTCGGCATCCGCAAAGCCGTCATACTTGGATTCGCCAGCCAGGGTGGAAAGGAAGAAGCCGGTCACAAGGCCGCGGGCGGTCTCGACTGCGGAGCCCTGGAAGAAGCCGGAACCGAGCGCCAACTTGAAGAACTTATCCTCGCTGAAACCGGACTGCGTGCCCTTGGCAATCTCCCGGTAGGCCACCGGTCCGCCCCACGCGTTGGCCAGCTTTGCGGGGTTGCCGGCGCGGAAGATGTCATCCTGGCCCGCGCCGATAACGAGGCCGCGTGCCTTGACGGAGCGGGCAGCTTGAACGGCGGATGGTGAGGTATCAGCAGGGTAGAGGGCTGCGACGGCGCGGACCTTCGGGTTATCCACGGCAGCCAAGGTGGCTACGCCGCCTCCCATGCCGTGGCCGAAAACGCCCAGCTTGGAAGCGGACACCGAAATCTTGCCAGCGCCCAGCCTAACGCCGGCGGCAATCTGCAAAGCCGATTCGAGGTCGGCAGCCAGGTTACGGTGCTTGGCAAACACACCAGTCTCCGTATCGGGAGCAACCACCACGATGCCCCAGCTGGCTAGGTGGCGCAGAGTGGCGTGGTAGTCCTTGACGTTCTTCGTCCAGTCGTGAGCAAACGCCACGGCGGGCAGGCCCTTGCCTTCAGCAGGGGTGTAGACCTTGCCTTCTAGCCCTGCATAAGACAGGTCCCCAACGAGGACGCGGTGCGGGCCGCGCTTGGACAACGTACCGAGATGCTTCTTCAAATTCGCAGACACGCTTTACAGAATAGAGGAAAGCGTAGACAAAGAGGTGGACATGTACCAGATAGGTGGGGGAAGGTTTTAAGCACGATCCTTGCGGTTCGGCACGATAAATCATGCTGTAAAATTCCGTTCCATGTGTGGAATCGTTGGATACATTGGCCATAACACCGATGGTCGTGAGTACTTTGCCCTCGACGTTGTGCTGGAGGGCCTGCGCCGATTGGAGTATCGCGGCTATGACTCAGCAGGCGTCGCAATGTACGCCGATGGGGAGATCTCCTGGCGCAAAAAGGCTGGAAAGGTCGCTGCGCTGGAAGCTGAAATCGCTGCGCGCCCGCTGAAGGATTCCGTCTTGGGCATTGGGCACACCCGCTGGGCAACCCACGGTGGTCCAACCGATCTGAACGCCCACCCGCACGTCGTGGACGGCGGCAAGCTCGCCGTCGTGCACAACGGCATCATCGAGAACTTCGCCGAGCTTAAGAGCGAGCTGGAGGCCAAGGGCCATAACTTCGTGTCCGAGACCGACACCGAGGTAGCCGCCACCCTTCTGGCAGATGTGTTCCACAATGAGGCCGGCGGCGACCTCACCAAGGCTATGCAGCTGACCGGCAAGCGCCTGGAAGGCGCGTTCACCCTCTTGGCTATTCATGCCGAGCAGGCCGATCGCATCGTGGCTGCGCGCCGCGATTCGCCGCTGGTCATCGGCTTGGGTGAGGGGGAGAACTTCCTCGGCTCGGATGTCTCCGGCTTCATCGACTACACCAAGTCCGCCGTGGAGATGGACAACGACCAGGTCGTGACCATCACCGCGGATGACATCGAAATCACCGACTATGAGGGCAACCCCGCCCAGGGCAAGCCTTTCGAGATCAAGTGGGATGCCGCCGCTGCCGAAAAGGGTGGCTTCAACTCCTTCATGGAGAAGGAAATCCACGACCAGCCGGCAGCCGTGCGCGATACGCTGCTGGGCCGCCTCGACGAGACCGGCAACCTGATCCTCGATGAGATCCGCATCGATGAGTCGGTGCTGAAGTCCATCGATAAGATCATTGTCATCGCCTGCGGCACTGCCGCCTACGCTGGACACGTCGCACGCTACGCCATCGAGCACTGGTGCCGCATCCCCTGTGAGGTGGAGCTGGCCCACGAATTCCGCTACCGCGATCCGATCGTTAACGAAAAGACCTTGGTTGTGGCCCTGTCCCAGTCGGGCGAGACCATGGATACGCTTATGGCAGTGCGCCACGCCCGCCAGCAGGGCGCCAAGGTGATTGCCATCTGCAACACCCAGGGTTCCTCCATCCCGCGCGAGTCCGACGCCGCCTTGTACACCCACGCCGGACCGGAGATCGCTGTGGCCTCCACCAAGGCCTTCCTGGCGCAGATCACCGCGACCTACCTGCTGGGCCTCTACCTGGCACGTCTGCGCGGCAACATGTTCTCCGATGAGGTCAACTCCGTCCTCGAGGATCTGCGT
Source organism: Corynebacterium sp. HMSC076G08 (assembly GCF_001811515.1). NCBI lineage: Bacteria > Bacillati > Actinomycetota > Actinomycetes > Mycobacteriales > Corynebacteriaceae > Corynebacterium > Corynebacterium sp. HMSC076G08. Next base: position 66,499 of record NZ_KV805064.1, read on the forward strand.
GATATGCCCGATAAGGTTCAGGCAGTCATCGACAACGAGCAGCAGGTCTATGACCTGGCCACTGCCATGGAGAACGCCAAGTCGGTGCTCTTTCTGGGCCGCCACGTCGGCTTCCCGGTTGCGCTGGAGGGCGCGCTCAAGCTCAAGGAGATTGCCTACCTGCACGCGGAGGGCTTCGCCGCCGGTGAGCTCAAGCACGGCCCCATCGCGCTGATTGAGGAAGGCCAGCCGGTCTTCGTCATCGTGCCTTCCCCGCGTGGCCGCGATTCCCTGCATGCCAAGGTCGTCTCCAACATCCAGGAGATCCGTGCCCGCGGTGCCATCACCATCGTCATCGCGGAGGAGGGCGACGAGGCCGTCGAGGCCTACGCCAACCACATCATCCGCATCCCGCAGGCGCCGACCCTGATGCAGCCGCTGCTGGCTACTGTTCCGCTGCAGATTTTCGCCTGCGGTGTAGCCACCGCCAAGGGCTACGACGTGGACCAGCCGCGCAACCTGGCGAAGTCGGTGACCGTCGAATAGCGCGGTAACACCAAGTGGCACAATAGTGGGCATGTTGAAAACCACCGTTGACCTCAACGCTATTGCCCACAATGTTGCCCGCGTGAAGGAGGCGGTGGCCCCGGCCCGCCTCATGTGCGTGGTCAAGGCGGATGCCTATGGCCACGGCATCGAGCGCTGCGCCCCGGTGATGGCGCAAGCTGGGGCGGATGCCTTCGGGGTGGCCACCTTGGCTGAGGCGGTGGCCTTGCGGAAGGTGATTGATACTCTCCCCATCGCTGCCTGGCTGTGGGAGCCGACGGAGGACCTCGCCCCAGCCCTTGCCGCTGAGATCCAGATCGGCATCCCTTCGCTGGCGCACGCCCGAGCACTCATCGCCGCCGAGACCCCCACCGAAGTCTTCGTGATGGTGGAGACGGGGATGCACCGATCGGGCGTCGACAAGCATGCGTGGGAGGAGACCTTTCGCCTGCTTGCCGACGCCCCCCACATCACCGTCCTAGGCCTCATGTCCCACTTTGCTTGTGCGGACGAGCCGGAGCACCCGCACAATGATCATCAGGAATCGGAGTTCCGCCAGGCCCTAGCACTCGCCCGTGAGGTGGGGCTGGAGTGTCCGCTGAACCACCTGGCGAACTCGCCCGCGGCGTTGACGCGCCCCTCGGCTCGTTTTGAGCAGGTGCGCGTCGGACTGGCCCTGTATGGGCTTGAACCAGTCGCTGGGCTCGACCATGGGCTGGAGCCTGCCATGACGTGGGAGGCGTCCGTCGTCGCAGTGAAGCCGATTTCGGCGGGGGAGTCCACCTGCTACGGACTGACCTGGACCGCGGAGAGTGAGCGCGAGCTCGCCACCGTCAGCGTGGGTTATGCCGATGGCCTGCCGCGTGCCTTTCAGGGGGCGCTCCAGGTAGGCATTGGTGGTGAGCTCTACCCGCAGGTGGGACGGGTCTGTATGGACCAGATTGTCGTCGACCTCGGCTCTAACCCCCACGGAGTGCGTGCCGGGGACACCGCCGTTATCTTCGGGCGCGGCGGTATGAGCGCCACAGAATTGGCTGAGGCAACCGGGACCATCAACTATGAAGTGGTGTGCCGCCCCACAGGGCGCACCGAGCGTACATACCGCGAAGGAGCTAGCGATGCGCAGTGATTTTCCACACGAAGGACGCCGCGAGGCAGCCACACCGGAGCACGCCCAGGCCCTCGGCGAGGAGTTAGGTGCGGCTCTGGAGGCCGGGGACCTGGTTATCCTCGACGGCCCTTTAGGTGCCGGGAAAACCACCTTTACGCAGGGCATTGCCCGGGGAATGCAGGTGAAGGGGCGGGTGACGTCGCCGACCTTTGTCATCGCCCGCGAGCACCCTTCCCGCGTAGGCGGGCCGACGTTGGTGCACGTGGATGCCTACCGCCTCCTTGATCATTCTGAGGATCCGTTGGGGGAGCTGGACAGTCTAGACTTGGACACCGAAATAGAGGATGCTGTCGTCGTCGCCGAGTGGGGCGGGGGCTTCATGGAGCGGCTTTCTGACGCGTATCTTGCTGTGAGAATCAACCGCGATTCGGATGATGACGTCCGCGTATTTACATGGAAATGGGTGAATTAACGTGCTGGCTTTTCTTGCTGAACAGCCCCTGCTGACGCTCTTTCTGATCATGGCGGTGGGACTGGCCGTGGGCAAGATCAATGTCTTCGGCATCTCGCTCGGCGCCGCCGCCGCGATGTTCGTGGCCCTGGGACTGTCCGCTGCCAACCCGGACATCGTGGTCCCGGCCTTCGTGTATCAATTTGGCCTGGCCATCTTCGTCTACGTCATCGGCCTGAACTTCGGCCGCAGCTTCTTCGAAGATTTCCGCCGGCGAGGATGGAAGATGTCCATGGTGGTCATCGTCTTCTTCTTCCTTCTCGCGGGGCTGACAACCCTGGCGATGCGCATGTTTGACCTGGACCCGGCGATTAGCGTCGGCACGCTCGCGGGATCGCTAAGCTCGACGCCGGGTATGGCAGCGGTCGTCGAAGCCCTGGGCGGCGACAGCACCCCGGTGGTGGGCTATTCCTTGGCTTACCCTGGCTGCATCATCGGAACCATTCTGGTGGCCGCCATCGGCGCGAAGATGCTGCGCGTGAACCACGTTGAGGACGCCCGCGCCGAGGGCATGATTGCGGAGCCGCTGGAGTGGCGGGCAGTGCGCCTGACTCGCGACTTCGACGCAACGGTAGGGGAGCTGCAGGAGGTGACTGGCGAGCGCGTCATCGCTACCCGCCACGTCAACAATCCGCACAACCACAACCTGGCCTATCCGGAGCTGCCGCTGCGCGCGGGCATGGAGCTCTTGCTCAACGGCACGGCACCAGCGCTTGATAGCGCGATCTCCCAGCTCGGTGAGGAGATCCACCTCAACCTCCACGAGGAGGATGGCCTGGTCTACCGCCGCCTGACCGTGTCCAGCCCACGCGTTGCGGGCTACCAGCTCAAGGACTTGGACACGGTCAAGGAGGGCTTCCTCATCGCGCGCGTGCGCCGCGGTGACTCGGATGTCGTGCCGAACGAGGAAACCGTCCTGCATTACTCGGACCGCGTGCGCGTTATCACCGCGCCGGGCAGGCTTGACGACGTCCGCCGTTTCCTCGGCGACTCCGAAGCCAAACTCGGCAACGTCGATCTCTTTCCCTTTGCTCTTGGCCTCTTCATTGGTCTGCTCTTCGGCGCTATCCCGATTCCGCTGCCAGGTGGCACGACGCTCTCCTTCGGCTTCGGCGGCGGCCCCATCGTCGTCGGCCTCATCCTGGGTGCGCTGGGCCGCTCGGGCCCGATTAACTGGCAGCTTCCTTTCCACGCCAAGCAGACAATCTCCACGCTGGGCCTGACCTTGTTCTTGGCGGGCGTGGGTACGTCGGCAGGCGGCCAGTTCCGTGATGCGCTGTCGGATCCGACCTCCCTGAAGTACATGGGCGTGGGCATTGTGCTGTCGCTGGTTTCCGCCATCGGCATCGTCGCGGTATCGATGCTGGTGCTGCGCCTGAAGTTTGATGAGTCGATGGGCATCGCCGCGGGTATGACCACGAACCCGGCGATCATGGCCTACCTCAACCCCCAGACCGGAACCCAGCTGGCAGAGCGCGGCTATGCCACCGTGTACCCCACGGCGATGATCGGCAAGATCCTCATGTGCCAGGTCCTGGCACTGCTGATCGTTTGATCCCTTTTCGGTGCCGGAAGGGCCAGTCAGGGCCGCGGTAGGGCGGTCGCGTAGGATATCCCCGTACGGAACTCCCTATTATTAGGAGCACATCCCCATGAATAAAATCGGCCAATTCATCACGACCGTCGTCATCGGCGGCTTTGCCATCGTCCTTGGCTTGCTCATCGCGCTGTCCATGACCCGTTCGCCGGAGGAGCCTTCCTCGACGTTGGGTGAAGCCTTGGACACGTATCCGAAGAACCTGAGCTTCTCCGCGCTCTTGGTCCCCGACGTCTACGGCCAGGATTGGATTGCCGGTCTCGTCGTCTGCCCGGGTGCTACGGAGCAGCAGCTTGGGGAAGGCGGCGTGGATGTCGCCGGTATCGACTTCGTCGACGGCAAGGTGGCGGAGGATGAGAACTACTTTGTCACCGTCAGCGTCAATCAGGAGTATCAGGTGGAGAAGCTGAACCGCTCCCAGGTGGATCTCTGCTCCGGCGTCCTCGAGCAGGTAGAGATGGCCAAGGCCCAGGGCCAGGACGCTCCGCCGCTGCGCGGCATTCAGCCTGGCGAGCCGCTGCAGTTCCTGCGCGGTGATGACCAGATGTTGCAGCAGGGTGCTGACAATGAGGACGCTCCTGCCTGGCAGTTCGTGGGCTAATGAAGGTCCTCGCACTCGATACCGCCACCACGGATCTGGTCACGGGCATCGTTGACACCGACACCGGGGAGAGCATTGACCGCGTCATCAGCGGTACGCGCGCCCACAACGAGCAGCTCATCCCTACCATCGAAGAGCTGCTTGCCGACGCCTCTCTGACCTATGCCGACCTCTCCGCCATCGTTGTCGGCACGGGGCCCGGACCGTTCACCGGCCTGCGCGTGGGCATGGCAACCGCTTCCGCCCTGGGAGTGGCCCTTCACCTGCCGGTACATGGTGTGTGCACCTTGGACGCCATCGCGCACGGGCGCACGGGGGAGTGGCTGGTGGCTATCGACGCTCGCCGCAAAGAGGTCTACTGGGCCACCTATGTGGACGGCGAGCGCCGTAGCGGCCCCAACGTATCGAAGCCGGAAACCCTTGATCTGAGCGCCGCCGGACTCGCGAGCCCAGCGAGTGCGCTTCTGGTTTTCCCAGAATCTATTGCTCCACGTTTGCCGGAGGACATCGCTGACCTTCCCAGCGAGTGGGCTACCCCGCGCGCAGAGGGTTTGGTTGCCTGCGCTGACTTGTCCGCTGAACCCGAGCCGCTCGTCCCGCTCTACCTACGCCGCCCCGATGCCGTGGAGCCGAAGGCCAAGCCGCGCTCGGCCGCCTTGGTCGGCGGCAACGAGGAGACACCGGCATCATGAGGCTGCGGCCACTAACGTCTGCGGACGCGTCGCGCTGTGCCGAGTTAGAGAAGGTCCTTTTCCCCGGCGAAAGCCCATGGCAGGCGCGAGCCTTCGAGCAGGAAATTGCGGCGGGGCACACCACGTACTGGGCGGTTGACATGAATGTCAACCGCGATGACCATAACGACAACCGCGATGACCATAACGACAACCGCGTGGAAGTTCTCGGTTACGCCGGCGTGGGGCGGATGGGACCCGCTGCCTGGCCGGAGTTCGAAATCCGCACCATCGGCGTCGACCCCGCAGCCCAACGGCAGGGCATCGCGCGGCTGATGATGGACGCCATCGTCGAGCTTGCAGATTCCCACGATGCGCCCATCTTCCTCGAAGTGCGCGTGGGCAACGATCCGGCCATTCGCCTCTATGAGGCTTATGATTTTGTCATTAACGGCCTGCGCCGCAATTACTACCAGCCCTCCGGCGCGGACGCCCACACCATGTACCGACCACGAAAGAGTGAGAGATGTTAATCCTCGGCATCGAGTCCTCCTGCGACGAAACCGGCGTGGGCATCATCGAGCTGTCTGATAACGGCCACATGGAGATCCGCGCCGACGTCGTCGCCTCCTCCATGGAGCAGCACGCCCGCTTCGGCGGCGTGGTGCCGGAGATTGCCTCCCGCGCTCACCTCGAAGCCATGCCGCAGGTGATGAAGGCGGCGTTGGAGGAGGCGGGCGTCGAGAAGCCCGATGCGGTGGCCGCCACCGTGGGGCCGGGACTGGCCGGCGCGCTCCTCGTCGGGGCGTCGGCAGCCAAGGCCTTCGCCTCCGCGTGGGGCGTGCCCTTCTACGGCGTCAACCACCTCGGCGGGCACGTCGCGGTGGCCAACCTGGAGGGCGAGGAGCTGCCGCACTCGGTGGCCCTGCTCGTTTCCGGCGGTCACACCCAGCTGCTTGAGGTCGAGGCCGTGGGCAAACCCATGAAGGAGCTGGGAACCACGCTTGACGACGCCGCCGGCGAAGCCTACGACAAAGTCTCCCGCCTCCTGGGGTTGGGGTATCCGGGAGGGCCGGTCATCGATAAGCTGGCCGCCCAAGGAAAGCCCACCATCGACCTGCCGCGAGGTTTGTCCAAGGCCGAGGACCTGCGCGGGCCCAACCGCCACAATTTCTCCTTCTCGGGACTCAAGACGGCGGTAGCACGCCACGTGGAAAAGGCCGAGCGCGAGGGCACCACGGTCCAGGTTGAGGACCTGTGTGCCTCCTTCCAGGAGGCGGTGGCAGATGTGCTGACCGCCAAGGCCGTGCGCGCCTGCCAGGACACAGGCGCCAAGGTACTGCTGCTCGGCGGCGGCGTGGCGGCGAATTCGCGTCTGCGCGCCTTGGCGGCGAAGCGCTGCGAATCCGCAGGAATCGAGCTGCGCGTGCCGCGTTTCAAGCTGTGCACCGACAATGGCGTGATGATCGCCGCGGTGGCTGCCCAGCTCATCCACGAAGGCGCTGAACCTTCCGGTCTGGCGTGTGGGACCGATACGCAGCTTGAGGTGGAGGTTCCGCTCGTGGCCGCTGCGCGCTAGCGGATGCGCAACCTCCAGGGTGCCGGTAGTGTGATGACCGATAATCGTCCGGCTCACACACAAGGAGCTCACACCGCTATGACCACTGGTTTCCTCGTTAACCCTGACCTGTCCCGTCGCATCATCGAGTTTGAGCTCGAACAGGCAAACCAATTCCTCGGTGGTACCACCGAGGATCGCGTTTCCGTGGCCTTCCAGGATGATGGCCAGACTTACGCGGCGCTGTTTAACCCGAACGCGAAGGCTGACGACGCCGACCCGAACCCGGTGGCCTCCCTGGCCCGCAACGCCGCCGCTACCGGCAACTCCGCTTTCCTGCAGGACCCGATCCGCTCCATCTGCGGCCCAGTCATCTTCGTCACTGCCGACGGCGACGACAAGAACATCGACGAGGTCGTCGAGGCCGTTGAGCACGGTATCCGCGCGGTGAAGAACTACCGCGAGGATAACCCGGAGGAATACAACCTGTGGCGCGCGGCCGTCATCAACTCCGATAAGCAGGTTTAAATTCGTAAATCCCATAAGTAGGCCTAGGGTGCGTTAGCGCAGCCCTCAGGAACCCAAGGACGCGACGGCTCGTATCGAGTCCGAGCGTCTTTGGCCGTTTTCGAGACGCTCTCCGGTTCTATTGGCCGAGGTTGCGGCGGGAATCATGACAACTCTCGCGCGCGCGAGGGCGGCGTTCGCGGAGGGCGAACGGGTTGGCGGCCCGGGCTGTTGAGGGCTAGCAGTCGCGCGGGTAGAGTGCTAGTCAGGTTGTTTTGACCCACAGTTGTTCACCCGCGACGACGGCTGTGCTGGGCTACCCACAACCGGCACACGCGCGCTCATGTGGGCGCGCATTGAGAACACTTTGGAGGAAATCATCATGGCAAACATTAAGCCGCTGGAGGACAAGGTCCTCGTCCAGATCGTTGAAGCTGAGACCACCACTGCATCCGGCCTGGTCATCCCGGACTCCGCAAAGGAGAAGCCGCAGGAGGCCACCGTCGTAGCCGTAGGCCCGGGCCGCACCAACGACAAGGGCGAGGTTGTTCCGGTTGGCGTTAACGAGGGTGATACCGTCATCTTCTCTAAGTACGGCGGCACCGAGCTGAAGTACGACGGCCAGGAGTACCTCCTGCTGTCCGCTCGTGACCTGCTCGCTGTCATCGAGAAGTAGGCGATTAACCCTATGCCAAAGCTGATTGCATTTGACCAGGAGGCCCGCGAGGGCATCCAGCGCGGTGTAGACACGCTGGCCGACGCCGTCAAGGTCACCCTCGGCCCCCGCGGCCGCAACGTCGTACTGTCCAAGGCCTTCGGCGGCCCGACCGTCACCAACGACGGCGTCACCATCGCCCGCGATATTGACCTCGACGATCCTTTTGAGAACCTTGGCGCCCAGCTGGTGAAGTCCGTGGCCGTGAAGACCAACGACATCGCTGGTGACGGCACCACCACCGCCACCTTGCTGGCCCAGGCACTCGTCTTCGAGGGGCTGCGCAACGTTGCTGCCGGCGCTAACCCGGTGGAGCTCAACAAGGGCATCGAGGCGGCGGCCGAGAAGGTCGTCGAGGAGCTCAAGAAGCGCGCCACCCCGGTGAACTCCTCTGCGGAGATCTCCCAGGTTGCTACCGTGTCCTCCCGCGATGCGGAGGTCGGCGAGATGGTTGCTGGCGCCATGGACAAGGTGGGCAAGGACGGCGTCGTCACCGTCGAGGAGTCCCAGACCATTGAGTCCACCGTGGACGTCACCGAGGGCATTTCCTTCGACAAGGGCTACCTCTCCCCGTACTTCGCGACGGAAGAGGAGACCTACAACGCCGTGCTTGACGACGCCGCCATTCTCCTCGTCCGCAACAAGATCTCCTCCCTGCCGGACTTCCTGCCGCTGTTGGAGAAGATCGCGGAGTCCTCGCGCCCGACGCTCATCATTGCTGAGGACATCGAGGGCGAGCCGCTGCAGGCGCTCGTGGTGAACTCCATCCGCAAGGTCCTCAAGGTCGCCGCCGTGAAGTCCCCGTACTTCGGCGAGCGTCGCAAGGGCTTCATGGATGACCTGGCTGTTGTCACCGGTGCTACCGTCGTCGACCCGGAGGTTGGCATCAACCTCAAGGAGGTCGGCCCGGAGGTTCTCGGCTCCGCACGTCGCGTCACCGTGTCCAAGGAGGACACCGTGATCGTGGATGGTGCAGGTACTGCTGAGGCCGTCGAGGAGCGCCGCGAGCAGCTGCGTCGCGAGATCGAGCGCACCGACTCCACCTGGGATAAGGAGAAGCTCGAGGAGCGTTTGGCCAAGCTTTCCGGTGGCGTTGCCGTCATCCGCGTTGGTGCCGCTACCGAGACCGAGGTCAACGAGCGCAAGCTGCGCGTCGAGGACGCCATCAACGCCGCCCGCGCGGCCGTTGAAGAGGGCGTTATCGCTGGCGGCGGCTCCGCGCTGGTCCAGATCTCCCAGGAGCTTGAGGCCTTCGCCGAGGGCTTCGAGGGCGAGGCCAAGATCGGTGTGCTGGCCGTGGCCCGCGCGCTGACCCGCCCGGCCTACTGGATCGCCGAGAACGCAGGCCTGGACGGATCCGTCGTGGTCGCCCACGTTGCCGAGAAGGCCAACGGCGAGGGCTTCAACGCCGCCACCCTGGAGTACGGCAACCTGCTCGAGCAGGGCATCATCGACCCGGTGAAGGTCACCCACTCCGCCGTGGTCAACGCCGCCTCCGTGGCCCGCATGGTGCTCACCACCGAGGCTTCCGTGGTGGAGAAGCCCGCCGAGGAGGAACCGGCACAGGCAGGCCACGCGCACGCCCACTAAAAGCGCGGGGAAACAACGTTTCTCCGGGAATAGCAAAGAGCTACAAGAAAAGGCCCGTCGCCCAAGCCCCGTACGTGGGGAAGGGGCTGCGGGCCTTTGTCCTGCATTCACCGGTGACTCACCGGTGAGCAACTGTTCTACGGAGCTAGCCGTGCTATCCCCTGGGATGTGGGCACGGAATCCGGGGGTTGCCTCGACGCGAAGACTGTCGGTACGAGCGGGAAATGATGCTACCTAAAGAAACCACGCGTCTGGCCCCGTTACGGCTACGAAGCGTGAAGCGAGGGGCTTAGGCGCTGACGGTGGCGTGAGCGTCGCGCGAGCGCAGAGCTACGACGCGCTCAGATTCACTCATGCCACCCCACACGCCGTAGGGCTCGCCGGAGGCCAAGGCATGTTCGCGGCACATTTCGATGACTGGGCAGGTGTGGCAGATCGCCTTGGCGCGGCTTTCGCGCTGAGCGCGGGCGCGCCCGCGCTCGCCGTCCGGGTGGTAGAACACGTCAGAGTTTTCTCCACGGCATGCCCCGTGGAGCTGCCAATCCCAAAAGTCCGCATTCGGCCCGGGGAGCAGGAAGGACTGAGACACGTTCGATTCTCCTTAATCAAAGATAGAGCGCCCTGGTGCGCATCGTGCTGTGGGCAAGCCTCCGCACGGGGCGTGATGCCCTGAGCACCGGGGCGAGGTGAGACGAGATAGAAGTGTGTCCCCCTTGGGTAAACGGCGCGTTACGCAATGCTGACATGTAGGTGTAGCAGGTCGGAACCTCTCACTTTTACCCTGAATGACCTGCGCCTACGCTTAAGATGAACGGTGTATGAACTTTTCTCATAGCCGTCGAAGGGTGGGGAATAGGCCCGTCGTTTCGGGTTTCAACCAAAGGTTGTGACATGATATTCGTGCAGAATATGAACTAATACACCAAGCAGAACAAGCAAGGATGACAGTGGCTACTCAAGCTACAGACGCGAGCGGCTCCTCAGCGGCGTCGAAGCGCGACAGCGATAAGGAACTAGCGGACCTCGTTCCGCTCGCTGTCGACGGTAGCCGCCGCGCCCTTCAGCGCATCATGCGCATTATTCACCCGCAGGTCCTGCGCTATTGCCGCGCCCGCATCGGCGGCCACCGCCAGCCCACGGCAGAGGATGTGGCGCAGGAAATCTGCTTGGCGGTAGCGACGTCGATTGGCACGTACAAGGACAAGGGCCGCCCGTTTATGGCCTACGTGTATGGCATCGCTGCCCACAAGGTGACCGACGCCCACCGCGCCCTCAGCCGCGATCAGACCCACCCCACGGACGACGTCCCGGAAGACGCTGCTGAGGACGCTACCCCCGAAGAATCCGCTCTGGTCATGGACGGTAGTAACAGAGTGCGGGCCATGCTCGATACGTTAAGTGACAAGGCCCGGGACATTATCATTTTGCGTGTGTTCGTGGGGCTGTCGGCAGAGGAGACCGCAGAAATTGTGGAGTCCACCCCTGGCGCAGTCCGCGTGGCACAGCATCGTGCACTGGCGCAATTGCGCAAATCCCTCGACTCGCACGAGACGCTATGAACCAGCAGTGGGGCTAGCACAAGCTAGCAGTGAGCCATCGGCACTTGGCACCGACAAGTTAAGAATTTCTCTATCAAGGAAGGGAGGACATCGTGGCAAAGAAGGACCAGCCTCAGCAGGGCGTCGCTGAGCAGCTGCAGCCTTTGGTTGATGATGATGCATTCCTCACCACTCTCTCCGAAGGAACGGATCCCTCCGATGGCGGTGATGAGCTGGCAGGGCTCCTGCTGGAGTTGCGCGGGGACGTCGAAAAGCAGATGCCCCCGGCCCCGCTCATTGAAGGCGCGGACGAAGAGCCGGAGGTTATTTCCCTGGATGCGGCACGTCGCCGTCGTCGGGGCAAGCCATTCATTCACGGCCTCATCGGCGCGGCCGCAGCTACGCTCCTGATCGCAGGTAGCGGAGCGGTGGTCGTCAACGCCGGCCCGGGATCGCCGCTTTATGGCGTGAATCAGTCGCTCTTCGGCACGAACAATGAGGATGTGTCCGTAGTGGAGCTGGCTGGAACGCTCGACGAAATGGAAAAGCGTTCCGCACAGGGAGACATGGACGGCACCCGCCAGTTGCTCGAAGAAGCCCGGAAGATGGTGGACCAGGCCAAGCGGGAACGCGAGGCGGACACCCCACGTGCGACGAAGCCGCAGACCCGCGCCACGGTGACGGAGACGCAGACCGTGGAAAAGCCCGTTCCGGTGGAAGAGGAGCAGCCGCCGCAGGAGCCGGCAACCGTCACGCAGACGCAGACTGCGGTGTCCACCGTTGTGGTCACCCAGACGGTGTCGGCCGGTAACCCGCTGAACCCTCCAGCACCTACTTACCCGGAGCCGAGCCAGCCGGGTGGTGGCGAGCAGCCAACGCCTCCGCAGGGCGGTAACTCCGACGGGGATGGTACTGGGGATAACGGCCAACTCCCGCCGCCGCAGTTCCAGCAATAAAACGCACAGAACCTCTCCTTCCCATAGCAGGGAGGAGAGGTTCTTTCGTTGTGTAAGGCGCGATACTTAATCCGCGCGTTAGTAGCGCGAATCCATACCGTCAAGGTAGCCCACCGCATAATCCCACGGGACGTAGCGCATGGGGTCCGGCTCCGCGCCCGGCTCGTGGACGGGGGCGAGCTGCCCTGCCAGTGTGGCCTGCATGTTGGAGGCCATGATGTCCCACTCGTAGAAGTGGTTCTCCTCGCAGTCCTCGCAGAAAAAGAAGATGCCGTCGATGCCGCGCGGGCTGAGAACGCGCGCGAACTCTTGGACCATGGCCAGATCGTGGATGACGGCGAGGCGGTCCTCCTCGGACAGCGGCTCGACGTGGTCCTCCTCCTCGAGGAAGGAAGCTGGGTCGTTGGGATCGTCCGCGAAAGGATCGCGGGGCATGTTGGCGAAAAAGTTCACGTCTGCGAGCCTATTGACTCCGTGCGCGCATAGCAATTCTCTCTCGACACCGATTCGTCCACCCACGGCTACCACTACGGGGCGTCCACGCACTACAGTGAGGGCTACCGCATAAAACTATCTGGTCAGTTTAGGAGAGCCCCACCCTCATGAGCCACGTCCACACCGGCGGAGACAACCCCGACAAGATTGCACTCTACGGCCTTACTTTTGATGATGTCCTGCTGTTGCCGGCAGAATCCAACGTCGTTCCCTCCGAGGTGGATACCTCGGCGCAGTTCACCCGCAACATTCGCCTCGGCGTGCCGCTGGCTTCCGCCGCGATGGACACCGTGACCGAGGCCCGCATGGCCATCGGCATGGCCCGTCAAGGTGGCATTGGCGTCCTGCACCGCAACCTCTCTGCTGAGGATCAGGCGCAGCAGGTGGAAATTGTGAAGCGCTCCGAGTCCGGCATGGTGACCGACCCGGTCACCGCCACCCCGGACATGACTATCGACGAGGTGGACACGCTGTGCGCGCGGTTCCGGATTTCGGGTCTGCCGGTCGTCGATAAGCAGGGCACCCTCGTGGGCATCTGCACCAACCGTGACATGCGCTTCGAGCCGGATTTCTCCCGCAAGGTCTCCGAGATTATGACCCCGATGCCGCTGGTTGTGGCCAAGGAAGGCGTCAGCAAGGAGGAGGCGCTGGCGCTGCTGTCCGCCAACAAGGTGGAGAAGCTGCCCATCGTCAACGATGAGAACAAGCTCGTCGGCCTCATCACCGTCAAGGACTTTGTCAAGACTGAACAGTTCCCCAACGCCTCCAAGGATTCTTCCGGGCGCCTGCTCGTGGCGGCGGGCATCGGTACCGGTGAGGAGTCCTACCAGCGCGCGGGCCAGCTTGTCGACGCCGGCGTGGACGTCCTCGTCGTCGACTCCGCCCACGCCCACAACAACCGCGTGCTGGAGATGGTCTCCCGCGTGCAGAAGGACTTCGGCGACCGCATTGACGTCATCGGCGGCAACCTGGCCACCCGTGAAGCAGCCCGCGACATGATTGAGGCTGGCGCCGACGCCATCAAGGTCGGCATCGGACCGGGCTCCATTTGCACCACGCGCGTCGTGGCGGGCGTCGGTGCCCCGCAGATCACCGCCATCATGGAGGCCGCCGCCGTGGCAGGCCCGGCAGGTGTGCCGGTTATCGGCGATGGCGGTATGCAGTACTCCGGTGACGTCGCCAAGGCCTTGGCAGCCGGCGCCGATGCCGTCATGCTGGGCTCCATGCTGGCCGGCACCACGGAGGCGCCGGGTGACATCGTCGTGGTCCAAGGCAAGCAGTACAAGCGTTACCGTGGAATGGGCTCTATGGGTGCCATGCAGGGCCGCGGCCTGACGGGTGAGAAGCGCTCCTACTCCAAGGACCGTTACTTCCAGGCCGACGTCAAGAGCGAGGACAAGCTAGTGCCGGAGGGCGTCGAGGGACGCGTGCCATTCCGCGGTGATATCGATGCCATCGTCCACCAGATTGTGGGCGGCCTGCGAGCCTCGATGGGCTACACCGGCTCCGCCACCTTGGCTGAGCTCAAGACCAAGCAGTTTGTCCAGATCACCGCTGCGGGCCTCAAGGAGTCTCACCCGCACCACCTTCAGCAGATCGTCGAAGCTCCGAACTACCGCTAAGGACTAAGAATGCGCGATTACGTAGAAATCGGCGTGGGCCGCGAGGCCCGCCGCACCTATGACTTGAACCAGATTTCCCTGGTGCCGACTCGCCGCACCCGTTCCTCCAAGGACGTGGACACCTCATGGCACATCGATGCCTACACCTTCGACGTTCCGTTCGTTTCGGCGCCGACTGATGCGCTGGCCACACCCGAATTTGTCATCGAGATGGGCAAGCAGGGCGGCTTGGGTGTTATTAACGCCGAAGGCCTGTGGGGCCGTCACGAGGATTTGGAAGGCGCGATTGCCCGCGTGACGGAGAACTTCGGCGACCTGTCCACGCTGCAGGAGCTGCACGCAGCACCCCTGAATGAGGAGTTGCTGGCAGAGCGCATCGCGCAGGTGCGCGATTCCGGCGTGACCGTGGCCGTGCGCGTCTCCCCGCAGCACGCCCGCGAGCTGGCGCCCGTGGTTATTAAGGCCGGCGCGGAGCTGCTGTTCATCCACGGCACTTTGATTTCCGCCGAGCACGTGCAGACTGGTGGCGAGCCGCTCAACTTGAAGGAGTTCATCGGCTCGCTGGATACCCCGGTGATTGCCGGGGGCGTGGCGGATTACACCACGGCGCTGCACCTGATGCGCGCGGGTGCTGCGGGCATTATCGTTGGCTCCGGCGTGAACACCAACCCGGAGACCGTCGGCATCGATATCCCCATGGCGACGACCATCGCGGATGTTGCGGCCGCACGCCGCGACTACCTGGATGAGACTGGGGGCCGCTACGTGCACGTGCTTGCCGACGGCGACATCTTCACCTCCGCCGACATCGCCAAGGCCATTGCCTGTGGCGCCGATGGTGTCGTTCTAGGGCCAGTCCTGGCCCGCGCGGCGGAGGCCGGCGGCAAGGGCTGGTACTGGCCGTCCACGGCCGGCCACCCGCGTTTCCCGCGCGGCCTCATCGAGCCGATTGGCGTGGCCGATGCCCTCCTGGGCACCGGCACTTCTGGCGCCGATGCTTTTGACGCCGCTGCTTCTGGCAACGCAGCTTCTGGCACCGCCGAGGATGCCTCAGCGGGTGCGCCTTCGTTGGAGGTCGTGCTCCACGGCCCGTCCAACGAACCGCTGGGTGAGCTCAACCTGGTTGGCGGGCTGAAGCGCGCCATGGCAAAGTGCGGCTACACGGATCTGAAGTCTTTCCAGAAGGTTGGGCTAGCCGTTCGCTAGTCCTGCAGGCGCAGCTTCCCCCGTTGGGGCGCTGCGCCGCTCAGCCTGCCTCGGGACGGAGTTTACTTCGCTGCCTCGGCGTCCTTTGTGCTGAGCACTGGACTCACTGCTGGATCAGAGCTGCGATTGCGTGGCTTGTGAAACCGCGGTAGCCGGGGCTTCTTCAGGCGGCGTGGGCGCAGTGCCACCTTGCGGAAAACCACGCGCCCGCGCGCCGGCGCCATGGTTTGGAGCACCGAGGCCACCACCACCAGCCCGATAGCTGCCAGCTTGAGCTGAGACACGTTCTGGGAGAGCAGGATCCAGCCAAAGAGTGCGGCGAAGACGGGTTCCAGGGCGATCAGGATGGAAAAGACGTTGGGGGCGAGCCTGCGCAGCGCAATGAATTCCAACGAATAGGGGATGAGCGAGGCCAGCATGCCCGTGCCCAGAGCGAGTAGCAGCAGCGAAGGATCGCTGGCCAACGCTACCGCCCCACGCCCGCCCACTGGCAGGAGCACGAGGCCACCGATGAGGAAGGCCACGGCCAAACCGTCTTGGTCGCTAAAGAGCGCGCCGGCCTTCTTGCTGGCCAGGATGTAGGCAGCCCACATCGCCCCGGCACACAGCAAGAAGAACACGCCACGCAGGTCGAGGGGGTCTCCGTTGAAGGAGTCCAGCCCCATCAGGCCCATGCCGAGAAGGGCGAGGGCGACGCAGGTGGCGTCGCGAAGCGAGCGGGAGAGGCACGCCGCCAGCAGCAGCGGGCCGAGGAACTCGATGGTGACCGCAGGGCCCAGCGCAACGAGCTCGATGCCGGCGTAGAAGAAGCCGTTCATCAGGCCCAGCGTGAGGCCGAAAATGGTGGCGGAGATCCATTTCTCACGGCTCCATGTGTGCACGCGCGGTCGCGCAATGGCGAGCAGAATCACGGCGGCGAAAAGCAGACGCAGCGAGGCAGTGCCCCACGGGCCGCCAATGGGGAAAAGCTGGATGGCGAGGCTCGCTCCCAACTGGAGCGAAATGCACGAGCCGATGACGCACAAAACTGCAAACGGATTGGTCATGCAGTCCATTGTGGGGCGGGAAGAACTGTTAGTCTATCTACAGTTTTTAACACGTACCTGTTAGGGATTCTGTCATGTTGGATCTGCACCGTCTGCGCATTCTCTACGAGCTGCAACGCCTCGGCACCGTCACCGCTGTGGCGGAATCGCTGCGCTATACGCACTCGGCCATCTCGCAGCAGTTGGCGCAGTGTGAAAAAGACGTCGGCGTGGCGCTCTATGAGAAAGTCGGCCGGCGAGTGCGGTTGACGGAGCAGGGGGAAATCCTTGCCTCTTACGCGGAGCGGATGCTCGCCTTGGCGGATGAGGCCGAGTCACAGGTCATCGCATCAACCAACGCGGTGCGTGGCACGATCAAGGTCACGACGTTTCAAACGATCATGTCCTCGCTGGTGCCGCGGGCGCTGACGGAGCTAGCCAGGGAGTACCCGGACCTGCGCGTGCAGATCATCCAGCGCGAAGCCGATGGCGCGATGGAGCTGCTGGCGCGCCGGGAGGTGGACCTCATCCTGGGTGAAGAGTATGAGTCGGACATGCCCGCCACGGATGAGCACACCCACCGGGAGCTGCTTCTCGACGACCCCCTACGCCTCATCACCCCACTCACCGGCCCCTGGAACACACTGCGCTTAGAGGATTTTGCAGCGTTCGATGGCGAAATCCCTTTTGCCATGGACCCGGAGGAGTTTTTATTGGGGCGCTTCGTCCACCGTCTGTGCCGCCGGCATGGTTTTAGCCCCAGCGTGCTCTATGAAACCCCGGATCCCTTCCTGCACGCTCACCTCGTGCGCACGGGCCACGCGGTGGCGGTGATCTCGGACCTTTTTCTCGAAGAGATCGAAGGCGTGCGTGTGGTTGCCTTGCCTGGTAATCCCACCCGCACGCTCTACACCGCGGTTCGCGCTGGGCGCGAGGGACACCCTGCGCTGCGGGCGTTTCGGGCGGCGTTGAGCAAGGCAGCTGCCACCGCGAAAGATTATGGGCCACTCCCTGCGGTCTAGGGTGCGGGTTCTTGCGTTAAACTGATGACCGTGACTAACCCAAATACAACCCCGCGTCCTGTCCTCGTGGTGGACTTTGGCGCCCAGTACGCGCAGCTCATCGCCCGGCGCGTGCGTGAGGCCAACATCTACTCCGAGGTTGTCCCCAATTCCGCCTCCGTGGAGGACATCAAGGCCAAGAACCCAGCCGCGCTGATCCTTTCCGGTGGCCCGTCTTCCGTATACGCGGACGGCGCCCCTGCACTGAAGCCGGAGCTGCTCGAGCTCGGCATCCCGGTCTTTGGTATCTGCTACGGCTTCCAGTCCATGACCCAAGCCCTAGGCGGCACCGTGGCCTCCACGGGTGCCCGCGAGTACGGCCGCACGGACATGACCGTGTCCGGCGGCGTGCTGCACAAGGGTCTGGAGGACACCCACAAGGTGTGGATGTCTCACGGCGATTCGGTCACGGAAGCCCCGGAGGGCTTTGAGGTGACCGCTTCCTCCGAAGGCGCTCCCGTGGCAGCCTTCGAGTGCCTGTCCAAGCAGATGGCCGGCGTGCAATACCACCCGGAAGTTCTTCACTCGCCGCACGGCCAGGAGGTGCTCACGCGCTTCCTGACTGAGGTAGCAGGCTTGGAGCAGAACTGGACCACGGAGAACATCGCGGAGCAGCTCATCAACGATGTGCGCGAGCAGATCGGCGAGGAAGGCCGCGCAATCTGCGGCTTGTCCGGCGGCGTGGATTCCGCCGTAGCCGCAGCCCTCGTGCAGCGCGCAATCGGTGACCGTTTGACCTGTGTCTTCGTCGACCACGGTCTGCTTCGCGCAGGTGAGCGTGAACAGGTGGAGAAGGACTTCGTGGCGTCGACTGGCGCCAAGCTCATCACCGCTGATGAGCGCGAGGCTTTCCTTTCCAAGCTGGCCGGTGTGACCGAGCCGGAGGCCAAGCGTAAGGCCATCGGTGCGGAGTTCATCCGCTCCTTCGAGCGCGCCGTCGACCAGGCCCTGGACGGCCAGGATGCCGCCTTCCTGGTGCAGGGCACGCTGTACCCGGACGTGGTGGAGTCCGGTGGCGGTGACGGTACCGCGAACATTAAGTCCCACCACAACGTGGGCGGCCTGCCTGACGACGTCGAATTCGAGCTCGTCGAGCCGCTCCGCCTGCTCTTCAAGGATGAGGTGCGCGCGGTTGGCCGTGAACTGGGCCTGCCGGAGGAGATCGTGGCGCGCCAGCCCTTCCCGGGCCCGGGCCTGGGTATCCGCATCATCGGCGAGGTCACCGAGGAGCGACTCGAGACGCTGCGCCAGGCGGACCTCATCGCGCGTACCGAGCTGACCAACGCTGGTCTGGACGGCGAGATTTGGCAGTGCCCGGTGGTGCTGCTTGCCGACGTCCGCTCCGTCGGCGTCCAAGGCGATGGCCGCACCTACGGCCACCCGATCGTCCTGCGCCCGGTGTCCTCCGAGGACGCCATGACCGCCGACTGGACGCGCCTGCCGTACGACGTGCTGGAGAAGATTTCCACCCGCATCACCAACGAGGTTAAGGAAGTCAACCGCGTGGTGCTCGACGTGACGTCGAAGCCGCCGGGAACCATCGAGTGGGAGTAAGCGCAGCCGAAAGGCACTGGGACACGCACTGTAGCAGTGCAGTGGAGTATCTCAGTGAGATAGCTCGGTGGTAGAAAGCGGGCAGCGAAGCAAACTCCCAGACGCTGTGTAGCGCGGCCGCGCCTTGAATTAACAGGGCGCGGCCGCGTTCCCCGTTTTCGATCCCCGGCACTCAGCTCCGCGGAATGGGGGCAGATGGCGCGGTGCCAGGCTCCTGCGTACCCTCCAGGGGGTGGTCGCGACAGGCGCCAGTCTGGATGGCGTTAGCGTGCCCGTTGCCAGTATCGACGGCGTTAGTACGCACGGCACAAGGACGCATACCTCTATATCGCGCGCGCGAGTAGCCGCACGCCGAGCAAATTTTCTCAGCGAGCGGCTGGTTAAAGCGGCTGTGTGCCTTAGGGCGTCTCCGGCTGGTGGGGCTGCGGAGCGGCAGCTTGCGACCGGTTGGTTCGGCGGAGCGGTGACCCGCGAGCCGCTGAACCATTGAGCCGGCGGGGTGGCGCTTCCACCGTGAGAACAGGGCGAAGTCTACGGACTAAAAGCACTCATGAACTCGGTGGCGGGTCCGGAGGTTCGCCGGAGTTATGCGGTGGCGCGCCGGAGACAGGGGCTGGTGTCCCACGCGGCGTGGAGCGTGGGTCGGGCGGGCCGGATGCCGGCGGATCCGTGGATGCGCGAGCTGGCCCCGGAGCGGAGCGCGGCGGGTGGGCCGGGCTTTCGATGGGAATTGGCGGCCCCGCCCACGGCGGAAGGTAGTGCACGCGGCCATCGATGCGGTCGAGGTGCCCGCGGTCGGTGGGCTTTTCCGGATCATCGTCATTGACCGCGTTGTGATACGCACACAGTGGCACCAAGTTGGCCATGTTTGTCGGCCCGCCGTCCTGGAAACGGGTGAGGTGATGAATTTGCGAATCCTCCGCGGGCGCGTTGCAACCCGGCCACGCGCACGTCGGGTGCTCCGCAGACAGCGCGAGGCGCTGCTTGGTGTTGGCGAAACGGCTCGCCATGTACAGGTTCACGGGGCCGTGGTGGGGATGGACGAGGGTGATGAGGCCGACGTCGGCAAGCTTTTCGCGCACGAACTCCGCACCCGTCATCGTGGCCCCATTAGTCAGCTGCAACTCAATCTCCTCGCCATCACCATCGACGATGCGGTCGAGCTCATCCAATCGCACGATGACGTTGGACTGCAGCTTCTGGCCGGAGCCACCCCCGCCGCGGAACACGGTATGCGCCGCGGTGAGCAAGTCCTTGTCGGTGGTCTTAAGCACGGCCAGCAATTTGGAAATATTGAGCGAGGAATCCGTAATGCTCAGCGTGTGGTTGCGGCCCGCGCGCCGCGTCACTCGCACGCCTGGGGCGGGGTCCTTGGGCGGGCGCCATTCTTTGAGCTTTGCCTTCGCCACCATGGGGATTTTCTCCCGCGGGGTGGCAGCTAGTAGCTGGCGCAGCTCCCACGCCCTGCGGGCCTTGAGCTTGGAGCAGTAGCGCTCGATATCGAGGAGCGTGAACACGTCGTGGCCCGTGCGGCGGGCCTTGCGCTGCCGGGAGCGGAACATTGTGTCCCCGAAATACACCGCGTGCAGTCCTAGGAGCTTCTCCGCGAAATCCGGCCGCGCACCCATCTCAACCAGCTGAGCGCGCGTGACACCGGCGCATTGCTCGACCACGTCGAGCCCGCGCGCTAGTGCTTGAATGTAACCCCCCAGTTGCATAGCCCACAGCCTAAACCAGGTTGGGCAACCTCGCTACTTGAGCGCAGAAATCGCAGCGCAGAGCTTATCGACGTCCCCCTCTTCCGTCGACCACGCCGTACAAAAACGCACCACGCGTAGCCCCTCGTGTTCTTCGAAGAACTGGCACACGAAGTCCTGCGCGAGCTTCTCTTCCTGCTCGCGTGTCAACAGCGCGAATTGCTGGTTGGTAGGGGAGTCAAAGAGCATGTCGATGCCTGTGGTGCGGAATGCCTCGGCTATGCGCTGGGCTTGGGCATTGGCGCGGGCGCAGATCTGCTCGTAGAGGGTCGTTGCTGCGTCGGCGGAGGCAGTAGGAGGGGCGCTGAAGAGGGCGGCGAATTGCGCACCGAGCAACCAGCCCTTGGCCAGCAGGCCACCGTTTTGCTTCATGGCATTGCGAAAGCGCGGCGCGCCCGCGGGGAAGACGATGGCCTCGCCGAAGAGGGCGCCGCATTTGGTGCCGCCGATGGTGAAGACGTCGACAAGCGCGGCCAGGTCCGGCAGGGTGATATCCGAGGCGGACAGGCCGTAGCCGAGGCGGGCGCCGTCGACAAACAGGCCCAGATCGTACTCGTCGCAGACCTCGCGCAGGGCCACGAGTTCGTCGCGGGAATAGGCGGTGCCGAACTCGGTGGGCTGCGTGATGTAGACCAGTGCGGGCTCCGGCATGTGCTCTTCCACCCCGGAGGCGCGGTACTCATCCATGCAGGCGCGAACCTGCGCGGCGGTGATTTTTCCCAGCTGGTTCGGCAACGTGATGACCTTGTGCCCGGTGTGCTCGATGGCGCCCGTCTCATGGGTGGCGATGTGCCCGCTATCCGCCGCGATAACGCCTTCCCAGGGGCGCAGGCGGTGGGCGATGATGGTGGCGTTGGCCTGCGTGCCACCGACCATGAAATGCACCTCAGCGTTCGACGCCTGGCAGGCAGTGCGGATGCGCTCAGCGGCCGTGGCACACAGCTCGTCGGCGCCATAGCCGGCATAAGCCCCGCCCGCCCCCGCGATGGCATCAAGGACGCGGGGGTGGGCTGAGCGGTGGTAATCGTTGCCGAAGTGAATCATGGGTGGCCAGTTTAGCCGGTGACGGTGAGCTCGCCGATGCCTTGGTCGATGCGGATATCTAGCAGCGCATCATCGTCATGGCGGTTGGTGCAGTTGCTTTCTCCTAAGCCGCTGTCACAGGTGAGTGATACAGGGACGTCCTTCGGGAGGATGACCTCGACGCTGCCGATGCCGACGTCGATGGTGACATCGTGCTTTTCCTTGAGGTCTTCGATTTGGCTCAAGTCCACCGTTGAGGTGCCAATACCTAGGTCATAGTATTCCTGGAGCTCATCTTCATGGGTGGGCGCGATGTGCTGAGAACCGACATTGAAGCGGGCGCTGAAGCCGGATTCTTCGTCGGCCTCGATGACGAAGGTGACTCCAAAGAAGGCAATCGCCAGGGCAGCCCCCACAGCGCCGAGAGCAATCGCGGCCTCAGCCCACTGCGAACCGCGCTTCTTTTTCGGTTCTTCCCGCGGGCCCGGCTCCGGCAGGTCCCAGGCATCGGGCACCACGCCGAGTGGATCCCAGGACGGCGGGGTCGTACGCCCCGGTGGGAAGGGGTGGCCGTCTGCTGGGGTATAAGGGTTGAGGTTGACCGGTTCCTCGCGCACCGGCTGTTCGGCAGCCAACAGCCCGCTGGGCGGTAGCGGTTCGCGTTGGTGAAGGGCGTACCACGCCAGCGCCAACAGGCCGAAGGTCAGCGCAGCGGGCGGAAGGCCGGCGAGGAATTGTCCGCTGAGGAACAGCGGGCCGGAGCCAAACGTCAGAAGGACGCCGATAATCAGCACCCAGCCGAGCTCTTGTTCCTCCTTGACGCCATCCTTGCCCATGGCCGCATCGAGCGGGCAGTAGGGCGAACCGAAGCGCGGCATGAGCGCCCACGCGGCGAGGTAGGCTGCGATGCCACCGCCGAAGGCGAGTGCTGCGACCACGAAGGCCACGCGCACGATCGTGGGGTCAAGCTGGTAGCGCACCGCGATGCCTTCGCAGACACCAGCGATGTGCGCGTCACCGCCCTGTTTCTTGGGAAGGCGGACGGGGCGGGTCGTCCACATCTGGTTGAGTGTGCTGTTCTTCGTCATGCTTTTATGGTGCCGCGTGGGGCCTCGCGGCGGTATCGGTAATCGCCCTGATTTTTTGACCTCAGGGTTGTCCCTGATGTGCCCGAGGGGTGGCGCGTGGGACTATGGCTAGTATGACTTCGCCCTATGTGCCCGCAGAAAACGCGGCGCCCTATCCCGTGATGTCGCGTCCCCAATCTGGCCGCGTGGTCGCCGGCGTGGCGGCGGGGCTGGCGCAGAATCTGGGGGTTTCGGCGCTCTCCGTGCGCATCGCCTTGACCGCGTTGACCCTGCTGGGTGGGGTGGGGGCGATGGCCTATGCCGGGCTGTGGATTTTCACGCCCGCGCTTGACGACGCCCCCTCCACCCGCCGCAGCCCCCTCTCCCTCGTGCTGGTGTTCCTGGCGCTGGCGGGTAGTGCGGTGGGTGTGTTGGGGGTTTCGGGGGCGTCGCTAAGCGTGGCGGTGCCGTTGGCGGTGGTGGCCATCGGCGCGGTGCTGGCGTGGTTGGCGTATGACCGCGGGCTGAACACGCCGGTGGGCCTGGTTGCTGTGGCGGCCGGTGCCGTCCTGGTCATCGGTGGCGTCGTGGTGGCGGCGGTGACGTGGGAGAGCGGATCGGGTTCGGCGATCCTGGCCACGGCGCTGACGCTGGTGGGCTTTGGCGCGCTGGTGGTGCCGCTGGTGCTGAAGCTCTGGCGCTCGCTATCTCAGGAACAGGCGGCGAAGGCGGTTTCGGAGGAGCGCGCCGAGATTGCCGCCCGCCTGCACGATTCGGTGCTGCAGACGCTGGCGCTGATTCAGAAGCGGGCGGGGGATTCGCGCGAGGTGACGCGTTTGGCGCGCGCCCAAGAACGCGAGCTGCGCGCCTGGCTTTTCGATGCCCCCTCCGCCGCCCCCACCACCTGTTTCGGTGCCCTCGAATCGGCGTGCGGGGAGGTGGAAGATCTCTTCGACATGCGGGTATCTGCTGTGACGGTGGGTGAGGACACGGAGCTGACGGAGTCCGCGAAGCTGCTTATCCAGGCCGCGCGTGAGGCCATGGTGAATGCCGGCAAGCATGCGGGTGTGGACGTGGTGGATGTTTATGCGGAGTTGTTGGCGGGCGAGCTGAGTATCTTTGTGCGCGACCGCGGGGTGGGTTTCGACGTGGAGGATATTCCCGCTGATAGGCACGGGATTCGTGACAGTATTCGCGCGCGCGTAGAAGGATCTGGTGGGCGCGTGCGGATTTCCTCGACCCCGGGGGAGGGCACCGAGGTGGAGCTCGCGGTAGCGTTATGAGCATGGTGAAGGTCTTTTTGGTTGATGATCACTCCGTCTTTCGCGCGGGCGTTCGCGCGGAGCTGGCGGCGTCCTCGGAGATTGAGATCGTGGGCGATGCCGGGACCGTTGCGGAGGCGCTGGAGGGCATTGCGCGTACCTCCCCGGACGTGGTGCTTCTCGACGTCCACATGCCCGACGGCGGTGGCCTCGCCGTTATTAACGCGACGGCTAATCAGCCGTCGCGGCCGGTGTTTTTGGCGCTGAGCGTGTCAGATGCGGCGGAGGACGTGATTGCGCTGATTCGGGCGGGCGCGCGCGGGTATGTGACGAAGAATATTTCCGGCCCGGATCTGGCCGAGGCGGTGGTGCAGGTCAATAGCGGGGATGCGTATTTCTCGCCGCGCCTGGCGGGTTTTGTCCTCGACGCTTTTGCCTCCGGTTCGCCCGCGCCGGAGCCGGAGGAGGGGCAGGACCCAGCGGTGGATGCGCTCACGCGGCGCGAGCTAGAGGTCTTGCGGTTGCTTGCGCGCGGCTACACATACCGCGAGATTGGCAAGCAGCTGTTCATTTCGGTGAAGACGGTGGAAACACACGCCTCCAATATTTTGCGCAAGACCCAGCAGTCCAACCGCCATCAGCTCACGCGCTGGGCCACCTCGCGCGACCTGGCTTAAACAGCCTGGCCTAGGCGGGTTGGGTTTAGGCAGGGGGTGCGTAGGCGAGCTTGCGGGAGCCGTCGACGTGGGGGAAGAGGAGGAAGGCCGCGCCTGAAACGAGTACCCACACCAGTGCGCTGCCCCAGGCAGGCAGCGCGAGGAGTGGGGAGAACATGACCATCAACCACAGCGCCATAAGCGGGATGAGCTGTGCCGCGTTGGGCAGCATGGTGACGTTGTGGCGCTGGGCATAATCACGCAGGTCCGCGCGGTAGGGGTGTAGGAGTACGAGCGCGCAGGCGGCGAGGAGGAAGAGCAGGCTAAGCCCCATGGCGAGGCCGAAGTGGATGCGGCTGGTACCCACCGCCACGGCGGCGCCGGCCAAGGCAGATCCGCCGAGTCGCACCCACAGCGGGGTGGGGATTGGGGTGGTGTGCGCGCGGAGGGGATTCATGGCGCCTAACGCTACCAGCGCAATTGCGCGCGTCCGGAGAGAGGTTCATAATAGGAGCCATGAATCAAACAGGTGTTCGTGTGGTGGGAGGGCCGCAGGCCGAGCAAATTGCGATCCTGCGCGCCCAGATTCAACGCCTGGAAACCCCGGATGTTGCCGCGCAGGTGCAGCCGGAGGTGGAGCTTCTCGGCGTCCCCGAAGGGCTATCTGAGCTGCTCCCGGGCGGTGGCCTTCCCCGCAAGCGGGCAACCGTCTGTGCGGAATGTGCCGCTCTCGTGGTGGAGCTGATATCCCATGTTAGCGCGGCGGGCGGACACGTTGCGGTGGTGGGCTGGCCCGATCTCTCACTCGCACAGGTGGTTGAGGATGGAGATATCTCCCGGGTCATCGCGGTGCCCGAACCGGGCGCGGAACCCTGGGCGGTAACTAGCGTGCTGTGTGAGGGGCTGGACCTGGTGGTGTACAAAGGCACAGGCGAGCTGAGCCCCACGCGGGCGCGCCCCGTGCTGGCGAAAGTGCGGGCAGGGCAGGCGGCCCTGCTCACCGTGGGAACCCGGCTGCCAGGAACGGCGATGGAGATAGGTGCGGAGGTCGTCGCGGTGCATGGCTTGGGCCGGGGCAGCGGGCGTATTTGGGGAGTTGATATAGGGGTGCGGGTGGCGTCGGCAAGCATGCGCCCGCGCCGTGGAGTGCTCACGTGTGGGCAGCGTCTGGACGCGCGCCCACGCCTGGAGGTCGTGTGAGGGTCGCGGCGCTGTGGTTCCCGGATTGGCCTATCCAGGCGCTGCAGGACGCTGACAGGGCAGCGTGCGTTATTGCTGCTCAGCACCGCGTGGCGGTCTGCAACGCAGCAGCGCGCCGGGCAGGGGTGCGCCGCGGGATGCGGGTGCGCCAAGCCCAAGCTCTCCTACCGGAGCTGCGCGTGGAGGAGGCCAACCCGGACCGAGACGGCGTGGTCTTCGCGGAGATCGCCGCGGGGCTGGATGCGGTGGCCTCCTCGGTGGAGGTGCTGCGTCCGGGCTTGGTCATTGTGGATGCGGGCGCGGCCGGGCGTTTCCACGGCAGTGAGGCGAAGGCGGTAGAGATGCTTGTCGACGCCACCTCCAGATCCCGCCTCGACGCCACCGTCGGCGTCGCCGATGAGATCGCCACCGCGCTGATTGCCGCGCGCCACCACAACCTGGGCGCGGTAGTCCCGGCAGGCGGCTCGCGCGACTTTCTGGCTCAGCAGCCGGTGGGAGTATTGGCCGCGGAAGTGGCGCTGGGGTGTGCGGCGGACGTGGTGCATGCCTTGGAGCAGCTGGGCGTGCGCACGTTAGGGGAGCTGGCGAGTTTGCCGCTGCGCCAAGTCACCACCCGTTTCGGCGAGGCTGGACGGCGGTGCCACGCGGTGGCCGCGGCCGCACCGGATCGGCGCGTGGCGCCGGAGCTTGCACGCCCGGACCTGGGCGTGGAGCAGGGCTTCGAAGAACCCTTAGAGCGCGTAGACGCCGCGGCCTTTGCCGCGCGCCAGCTCGCGGCGCGCCTGCATGTGGTGCTCGATGAGGCCGGCGTGGTGTGTCTGCGGCTGCGCGTTGCCGCGGAGTTCGAGGGCGGCGAGCGTTTGGAGCGGATCTGGCGTACCCAGGAAGCGCTCAGCGAGGCCGCCACGGCGGACCGCGTGCGCTGGCAGCTCGATGGCTGGCTGAGTGCTGCGTGGGCGGGGAGTGCGCCGGGTGAGGGAGGAGGCGTCGTCAAGCTGGCGTTGGAGCCGGTGGAGGTCGCCCCGCCGGGGGATGGACTCCTGTGGGGCGCAGGCGAATCCGCGGAGCAGGCCAAGCGTGTCATCGCGCGGGTGCAATCCCAGCTGGGGGTGGACCGCGTGCTGCAGCCTCGCCCGGCGGGCGGGCGTGGGGTGGCCGAGCGCATCGAGTACGTCCCCTATGGCGAGCAGCGCGATCCGCAGCCGGAGGGCACCTGGCCGGGGCGCATCCCGGCGCCGCTCCCGGCGAGCCTGGCGCACCCGGCCGCGCGGATTCGGCTTATCGACGTCTCCTCGAAGGAGGTCATCGTCACCGCCGAGGCCCTCCTTTCCGGGGAGCCGGCGGGTCTGGGATGGGGGCGCCACCGCTACCGGGTGACCGGTTGGGCCGGCCCGTGGCCCGTAGACACCGGGTGGTGGGAGGCGGGTGCGGCGCAGCGCTGCGCGCGCCTGCAAGTCGTCGGAGAAAACGAGAAAGGCCAGCGCGCCTGGCTCCTCGTGTGGGCAGGCGGGCGCTGGTCTGTGGAGGCAACCTATGCCTGAACGGCTTAATTCAAGATGTCGATGACCAGGCGCGTCGGCCCCCTGAGCACCTGGACCGAGTACGGGTGGCGTTCATTAAGCCCGATAACGAACTGCGAGCGAGCCTCGAAGGTACCGCCGCTGACTACCTGGGTAACTAGGCCGCCGGCGCCGTTTACGGTGCCGATATTCGGATCTTCCATGTTGAGCTGGAAGGGGTAGGCGGTGCCGTCGATGCTGACGTCGAGCGCAGTGGAGCCTTCATAAGCAATCGGGTTGCCGGAGCCTTGCTGGGCGGGGGAATCGGTGTAATCGATGAACCAGCCCGGCGAACCATCCCCGACAAACTCGAAGACCACGCGGTCAAATCCCTCGTGCTTACCCACGCGGACATCGGTCACCACCAGCTCCGAGGGGGCCGGTGGGCGGAGGGTTTTCATCTCCAGGTTGGCGTCGCCCAGCGGGGTCAGCCCAGCCGGTGCGGCGGGGGAGGGGGCAGTGGGAGTAACGGTAGCCGTGGAGGTGGAGGCGCCGGACAGGGTGGCGTCGAGAGTCTTCGTGGGGCCGTCGGGGCTGCCGTCCGGGGAGGAAGACGGAGCGCATCCCTGAAGCGCGAGCGCACCCGAGACAACGAGTGCGGCCACTGGGGCGGCTGTGCGCAAGAGACTGTGTTTCGGCATGGTTTCGAGCGTAGTGGCACTACGGGGAATTATATGCATCGAGCTAGGCATCGTAACCACATTGTTGTGAAGAAAGTGATGCCAGTTAAGATGGCGCCATGACCTTCTGCTCCGACGTCCAGGTCGAGCCCCTGGCCGGTACCGCAAAACAAGAATCTGTGTACGTCCTTTTTGAGTGGCCCACGGCGTGGTCTCGCGACGTGCTTGACGGACGTACCTTTGACCCCGGCTTGACTGCGAAGCTCAAGGCCAAGCTCAAAGGCGTGGCGGGCCTGCAGCTCATTCGCCGCCCGGGGCGCGCCGGGCATGAGCGGGGGACGGGGCACTTCCGTTGTTTCGTTGTGTGGGCGCGCGAGGGGTTAGTGCAGGATTACGTCCTGAACGGCCCGGAGGACATCCTCGATCTGGATCTGGAGCACCCCACCGGCACGTGCCTGCCGCTGGTGCTCGTGTGCACCCACGCCAAGCGCGATGCCTGCTGCGCAATCAAGGGCCGCCCGCTTGCTGCCTCCCTGGCATGCGAATTTGAGGAGACCGTGTGGGAAACCTCCCACACCAAGGGGCACCGCTTCGCGCCGTCGGTGCTGCTGATGCCGTGGGGCTATTCCTTTGGCCGCCTCAACGTGGAAGCTGGCCGCGAGCTCGTGGGCAAGGCGCTGCACGGCGAGTATTTCTACCCCGCCAACCGCGGTTCCGGCCTCACCACGCCCCAAGGGCAAGTGGCGGAGCTTGCGGTGGCACGCCAGCTTCTCGACGCCTCCGAGCCCCTCCACTACGGCGACCTCACCGTCGACGCAGCGGAAAACACCGCAACGGAAAACCCCGCCGCGCGAAATGGCGTCGTTGTGCGCCACCGTGATGGCCGTGCATGGGACGTAGAACTCGAAGAAAAAGAGGCCTCCGGCGTCGTCTCTTCTTGTGGAGACGAGCCGAAGACCTCTCGTTTCTATGCCGCGCGCCGCGTCCGTATCCTACGCGCCGCGTCGCAGGACGCGGCGCGCGGTTAGCGGCGCATAATCTTGGCTGAGAGCCAGTTGCCGAAGAACTGCGCTGCCTGCACCAGCACGATGATGATAAGCGTAGCCACCACGGTGACCTCCCACTCGAAGGCGCGGTAGCCGTAGACGATGGCGAAGTCACCCAAGCCACCGCCGCCGACGTAGCCGGCCATCGCGGACATGTCGACGATGCCGATGAACAGGAAGGTGTAGCCCAGCACCAGCGGGCCCAGCGCCTCCGGAATGATGACCGTGGTGATGATCTTCCACGGCGAAGCGCCCATCGCGCGGGCTGCTTCAATCACGCCCGGGTCCAGCGCCACGAGATTCTGCTCCACGATGCGCGCCACCGCGAACGTGGCCGCAATAACCATGACGAACGTGGCCGGTTCACGGCCGATAGAGCTGCCCAGCACCGCCACCGTCAGCGGCTGGACAAAGGCCAGCAAGATGATGAAGGGAATCGGGCGAACAAAGTTCACCAGGATGTTGATGATGAAGTAGATGGGCTTGTTCTGCAGGATGCCGCCCGGGCGGGTGGTGTAGAGCAGGATGCCGAGAACCAAGCCGATGATGCCGGCGATCACCAGGGTGGTGGCGACCATGATGAGGGTGTCCTTGATGGCGTCGACAAGCGTGCCGCCCAGTCGATCCCAATTGGCCTGCGCGAGGTAGGTGACGTTCATCGTTGGATCTCCTCAATGTCGGTGGTGCGTTGCATATGTGCGTAGAAGTCTTCGATGGCGGCATCCGGGCCGTTGAGGCGCACGGTGATCTTGCCGAAGGAATGCTTCTGCAGGGTGGTGATGCCGCCGTGGACCACGGCGATGGACACTCCCTCGTCCGCGAGCTTGCCGGCGGCGCCGAAGAAGCCCGACTTTTCCGTCAGGTTGATGGTGAACAAACGTCCTTCGTGGGCCAGCAGGTCATCGGCCTCCACGACGTCCGGGGTGTTGCGCAGCGAGGTGGCCACGAACTTCTCCGCCACCTTGGTCTGCGGATTGGAAAAGACCTCGTAGACGCTGCCGGCCTCAATGACGCGGCCGTTTTCCATAACGGCCACCTTGTCGGCGATGGAGCGCACGACGTCCATCTCGTGGGTAATGACCACGATGGTGATGCCGAGATCGCGGTTGACCTTGCGCAGCAGGTCGAGCACCTCGTGGGTAGTGGTGGGGTCCAGCGCCGAGGTGGCCTCATCCGCCAGCAGCAGGGAAGGGTTGTTGGCCAGGGCGCGGGCGATGCCGACGCGCTGCTTCTGGCCGCCGGAGAGCTGCTCCGGGTAGTTATCGCCCTTGTCCGCCAAGCCGACGAATTCCAGCAGTTCCTGGACGCGCTTTTTACGCTCCTGCTTGTCGACGCCCTGCAGCTTCAGCGGGTACTCAATATTGCCCGCCGCGGTGCGCGAGGACATGAGGTTGAACTGCTGGAAGATCATGCCGATGTTGCGGCGGATGCCGCGCAGCTTGGATTCGGGGAGGGGGACGACATCGGTGCCGTCGAGAAGCAGCTGCCCCGAGGTCGGCTTATCCAGACCGTTGATCATGCGCACCAGCGTGGACTTACCCGCGCCGGAGAAACCGATGATGCCGATGATTTCGCCGGGCTCGACGGTCAGGGAGACATTATCGAGTGCGGTGGTGGTGGTTTTCTTGTTTTTAAAGACTTTGGTGATGTTGCGGAATTCAATCCGGGTGCCCCGGTGGGCGCCTTGTTGTTCAGTCACGTGGGTTTCCTTTGTACGTGTCCGTGTAGTGAGTGAGGAGGGAGTAACGGGCAAAATCCCCCGGGTCACGCAATCAAGCGTGAGCGCGGGGGACATGTGGATTACGCGGGGCTTAGACCTGCTCTTCGAGGCGGTCCAGGATTTCCTGGAGCTCTTCCTGGGAGCGGTCGACGGCCACGGCGGTGTCGCCGGAGGACTTCAGGACGGCCTCGGTGACCTTCGGGTCCTTCCACAGCTTGGCCAGCTCGTGAAGGGCCTCGTTGTCGGCGTCGTCGGCGCGCACGGCCCAGACGTTGATGTAGGGCTCAGCCTCGGCGGAGTCTGGGTCGTCCTGAGCGACGGCGGACTTCGGGTCAATGCCGGCGCGCTCGAGGAAGGAGTTGTTGATGACAGCCGGCTTGCCCTCGCCGTAGGCGGCCGGGGTCTGGGCAGCATCTACCGGGGTGACCTTAACCTTGGACTTGTCCTCATCGATGTCTAGCGGGGTGGGGGTCAGCGGGCTGTTCTCCTTGAGAGTGACCAGGCCTTCCTGAACCAGCAGGCCGATGGCGCGGCCCTGGTTAGTGGAGTCGTTCGGGATGGCGACTTCCTGGCCCTCGATGCCAGCGAGATCCTTGTGGTCCTTCCAGTAGATGGCCAGCGGGTAGATCTCGGTGGAGGCCAGCGGGACCAGATCGGTGCCGTTGCCCTTGTTGTACTCAGCCAGGAACTTCAGGTGCTGGAACTTGTTGGTGCTCAGCTGGCCCTGGTCCAGAGCCTGGTTCGGAGTGTTGTAGTCGGCGAAGTTCTCCAGCTTGACGTCGTAGCCGGCTTCCTTGGCCAGGTCCTGGAAGACGGCCCACTCTTCCATGTTGGCGTCAGTGGTGCCGATGGTGATGGTGGAGTCCTTGGTGATGGCCTCGCCGGAATCCTTGGACTCAGCGGAGTCCGAGGAGCAAGCAACCAGGCCGGTTGCGGCGATGACGGCTGCCGAGGTGGCAGCAAGTACGCGACGGATGCTCATGGTGGGTTCCTAGTGTCCCTTCTTGGTTTGTGCGGCAAGTCGTGTCACCGCAGGATTTGTGCGCTGCACGAAAAACTAGCAACGATTGAACCGCTTTGTCTATTCGGAGAATTGTTCAACGAAAACCTTGACTGGAACCTGTGTTCGAATATAGTGTGTGGGGCTATGAGATTCAATGGGGGTGAGGCGCTGCCGTGGTCCCGGGTGGAGAGGATTCTCTCTGGTCGCCCGGGGCCCGTCCCGGTCTCGGTGGACCACCTACCGCAGGCCACGGACGCGCCGAAGTTGGGGCATTCCGCCGTGCCTTTCGCCGAGCTGCATGCGGTGAGCTCCTATAGCTTTCTGTGTGGCGCTTCCGAGCCGGAGGGGCTCGTGGCGCGCGCCGTCGAACTGGGCCTGCGGGGGATTGCGCTGGTAGATCGGGATGGATTCTATGGTCTTATGAAGTTTGCGGAGGCCGCCGCCAAAGTTGGCCTGCCTGCGGTCTTCGGGGCGGAGCTCAGTCTCGACCCAGCTCCGCTGACCGTCCTGGCGCGCACCCCGGAGGGCTATCGGCGTCTATCTCGGCTTATCTCCCGCGCTCACATGGAGGCGGGGGAGAAGGGGGTCGTGTCCTATCCTTCTTTGGCGGAGATTGGTGCGCAGTTGCAGGATGAGTGCCTCTTCCTGGTGGGCTGGGAATGGGTAGGGCATTTCGATCTTTTGGTCGAGGGAATAAAAATAGACAGCATGGTTCTGGAGTATGCATGTACCCAGCTCCCGGAGGACGCGGACCACCACCTACTGTTGGATTCCTTGCCGGTTTCGCGCGCCATTGCCACTGCGCGCCCGGCTGCCGCCACAC
The DNA here is from genome assembly GCF_001811515.1 of Corynebacterium sp. HMSC076G08. Classification (NCBI taxonomy): domain Bacteria; kingdom Bacillati; phylum Actinomycetota; class Actinomycetes; order Mycobacteriales; family Corynebacteriaceae; genus Corynebacterium; species Corynebacterium sp. HMSC076G08. The sequence goes on from NZ_KV805064.1 coordinate 99,078, forward strand.
GGGAACACGCGCGGTTGGCCGGCGCCAAACAGGCCCTGTCCAGACGCCTCGCGCTTGCCGACGCCTCCCCCAGCTCCCACCCCATGGGCTCGTCCTGGCTGCGCTCCGGGGAACAGATGGCGCGCCTGCTGCCTGAGCGCCCCGAGCTCATCGCCGAAACCGTTCGCGTCCTCGAGGACTGCAGCTTCACCTGGGAGGCACTGGCCCCGAACCTGCCTGATTTCGACGTGCCGGAAGGCTATACCGAGATGTCCTGGCTGGAGCACCTCACCTTCGAGCGCGCGGCAGCGCGCTATGCCACGCGGCCTAAGGAGATTCGGGAGCGGGCGTGGGAGCAGATGCGGTATGAGCTGGGTGTGGTCAAGCAGCTGGGCTTTCCCGGCTACTTCCTTATCGTGTGTGATCTCGTGGACTTTTGTAAACGGGAGAACATCCTGTGCCAGGGGCGCGGGTCGGCGGCGAATTCGGCGGTGTGCTTCGCGCTAGGGATTACGAATGCGGAGCCGATTTCCGCGGGACTGCTTTTTGAGCGCTTCCTCTCCCCGGACCGCGATGGCCCGCCGGATATCGACATCGATATTGAATCCGGGCGGCGCGAGGAGGTCATCCAGTACGTCTACGCCAAGCACGGCCGCGAGAAGGCGGCGCAGGTGGCCAACGTGATTACGTACCGCCGCAAAGGCGCGTTGCGGGATGCCGCCCGCGCGCTGGGCTACCCGCAGGGTTCGGCCGATGCCTGGTCGAAGGGGATTGCGTCTGCGCCTTCGGACGTTGAATCCTTGGCCGAGCAGTTCCTAGGCCAGCCGCGCCACCTGAGTATCCACTCCGGCGGCATGGTGCTGTGTGACCGGCCAATTGCGGATGTCGTGCCCGTGGAGTGGGCGCGCATGGAGAATCGTTCGGTGCTGCAATGGGATAAGGATGATTGTGCGGCCGCCGGGCTGGTGAAGTTCGACCTGTTGGGCCTGGGCATGCTCGAAGCCCTGCATCACATGATGGACTTGGTGGAGGAGAGCACCGGCCGGGTGGTCAACCTGTGGGAGCTGGACCTGGCTGACCCGGAAGTCTATGACATGCTCTGCCGCGCGGACGCGGTGGGCGTGTTCCAGGTGGAATCGCGCGCGCAGCTGAGCACGCTGCCGAGGCTCAAGCCGCGGGTCTTCTTCGACCTCGTGGTGGAGGTCGCGCTCATCCGGCCGGGCCCCATCCAGGGCGGCTCGGTGCACCCCTACCTGCGCCGCCGCGATGGCAAGGAACCGGTGTCCTATGACCACCCGGTGTTAGAAAAGTCCTTGGGCAAGACACTGGGGATTCCGCTCTTTCAGGAGCAGCTCATGCAGATTGCGGTCGATGCCGCCGGATTCAGTGGTGCTGAGGCGGATGACCTGCGGCGCGCGATGGGCTCGAAGCGCTCGCCGTCCAAGATGGCGGCGCTCAAGCAGCGCTTTTATGAGGGTTTGGAGGAAACCAACGGGATTGTCGGGGAGGTGGCGGATAAGTTGTGGGCCAAGATTGTGGCCTTCGCTGCTTATGGCTTCCCGGAGTCCCACTCGCAGTCTTTTGCTTCCTTGGTGTACTTTTCGGCGTGGTTTAAGCGCTATTACCCGGCGCAGTTTTGCGTGGGCCTGCTGCGCGCGCAGCCGATGGGTTTCTACTCGCCGCAGTCGCTTATTCAGGATGCCCGCCGCCACGGGGTGGAGGTGCTGCCGGTCAGCGTCAACGAGTCGGGCCGCGAGGCGCGCGTGGTGGTGGGCTCGGACGGTCAGGCGCGTATCCGCTTGGGGCTTAACCTCATCAAGGGGTTGGGTGATAAGGCCGCCGATCGCATTGAAGCGGCCGCGCCGTTTGGCGACGTCCCCGATCTCTCCCGCCGCGCCGACCTCACCGTCGATCACGTGGAGGCCCTCGCCGTGGCGGGGGCCTTGGACGTCTTTGGGGTGGATCGCCGCCAGGCGCTGTGGCAGGCGGGCGTGGCCGCAACAGAACGGGCGGGGATGTTGCCAGGGCTTTCGGCGATTGAAGCGCCGTCTTTGCCGGGGATGAGCGCCTTTGAGCTCATGGCGGCGGATGTGGCGAGCACCGGCGTGACTCACAACCAGCAGCCGATGGAGCAGGTCCGCGGGGAATTGCAGGCCCGCGGCATCCTATCCGCGGCGGATTTGCCGGCAGTGGAGGATGGCACCCGCGTGCGCATCGCCGGGGTGGTCACGCACCGCCAGCGCCCGCAGACAGCGGGCGGGGTGGTCTTTTTTGGTTTGGAGGATGAGACCGGGTTGATGAACGTGATGGTCACGCCAGGCCTGTGGGCCCGGGATAAAGTCACCGCGCGAACAGCGCCCGCGCTCATCGTGCGCGGCATCGTGCAGAACGCCTCCGGCGCGGTCACCGTTGCCGCGGACCAGCTGGAGCCGCTGGCCTTCGGTGAGGCGCTCTCGCGCGGCTCGCGGGATTTCCGCTAAGCGGCTTATTCCTTAGAGATGAGCTCGTCGCGGTTCATCTTTCCGGCCAGGGAACGTGCCACGGAGAAGGGCACCCACACCATGAGTAGCAGGATGATTTTGAGGTAGAGCTGGGAGACGAATACGCCGTCCATGATGGGCATGGTTCGGGCACCCCAGGCGATAAGGCCAGTCACCGGAAGCAGGATGACGAGTGCTGCGAGGGAGAATTTGAGGCCGTCGTCGCGGGCTTCAAGGTGCTGCTGCATCTGATACTCATCCAGTTCTGTCCTGGGCAGGTCTGCGGCACCAATCGTTGTGCGGAGGCGAGCGGTCATCAACGCGCACAGCAAAGTTCCAAGGGCGGCCACCATGAGTGAGGTAAAGGCGCTCCAGAACTGCAGGGGGATGGATGCAATGATGAGGGCGGTGGACAGGTCGGTCAGGGTGATGTAGCGCTTGCGGGTCTTAACGGAATCGGGAATAGAGGCGGACATGTGTGGTTTAGTCCTTTCGGTAGATTTCGGAGGACATGGGGGTGAATTCGGTCCGGGAGAACACGGCTTCCACGGGTAGATTGAAAACTTCGCAGATGTTGAAGGCGAGGTCCAAGCTGGGGGAGTGGTCGCCGCGCTCGAGAGCGCCGATGGTTTGGGGGTTGACCCCGATGGCGTCGGCAAGCTGTGCGCGCGTCATGTCCCGTTCAACGCGGAGCACGCGGACCCGGTTAAATAGTGGGCGGGTTGGCTTTTTCTTTGGGGACATGCACCACAGTGTTGTATAAACCCAACGACTTGTCAAGGGTTCGTGTTAAAGTGGCGGCATGAATACCGTATCCCCGTCACTCACTAAAGCCCGCTACATTTCGCGCTTGAGCTGGGACGTCATCCTCGCCGCCCTGGCGGCCGCGGCGGCGTATTTCTGGTGGGATTGGCTCTATTGGGTCGCCGGAGCGCTCGTTGCGTGGGCGCTCTATCAGCTCTGGCTCATCCCCGCGCAGGTCAAAAACCTAGGTTGGCAGGAAACCGCCGACGAATTGCTCGTCACCCGCGGCAAAATCTGGCACACTTTCACCGTCGTGCCCTATGGCCGCATCCAATTCGTCGACGTTACGGCCGGCCCCATCGAGCGCGCGATGGGGCTGAAGAAGGTGAAGTTGCACACGGCGTCGCCCAGCAGCGACGCCACCATCCCCGGCCTGCCTGCCGCGGACGCCGATGCCCTGCGCGAGCGCCTCGCCGTCAAGGCTCGCGAGAGGATGAGTGGGCTGTGAAGGACCACGCGCTTATCGACGCCGACGGCTACATTCGCGTCCACCGCCTCACCCCGCTGCTGCGCTTTTGGTCGCTGATTTTAGCGCTGGTGGCCATTTTTGCGGTGAACATCAACGCCGCCATGATTTCGGACGTGGTGTCTTACCTGCAGAGCGGCAACCTCGGCGAGGTCGGCCGCGGTACCCTGCTGGGTATCGGCGCCTTCGTGCTGGTGTGCGCAGTGATTTGGCTGGTCTCCGGAATCTGGTGGCGCAAGCTGGGCTACAAGCTCACCGAGGATGAAATCGCGCTGCGCCACGGCGTCATCTCCACGTCCTTCCGCTCCGCGCGCTATGAGCGCATCCAGGCGGTGGACGTCGTGGAATCCATCATCGCGCGCTTGTTGGGTTTGGCCACGGTTCGGGTGGAGACCGCCGGCGGTACCTCGTCGGTGATCAAGATTGAGTACCTGCCCAAAGCGAAAGCAGAAGAGCTGCGCGCGGAGTTGCTGCGGCGCACGAATAAGAACCCTGCCAGTGAGCCGGCGCCGGAAGCGGAGGAAGCCGCCGCGCTGATCCCGGAGATTCCCATACTGCGCACGATTGCCGCTGAGGCGCTGCGCCTGCCCACGCTCCTCGCGGCCCTCGTTATTGGGGGCTTGCTCTTCATCCCGGGTATGTGGACCGCGCTGCTGCCCATCATCGTGGGCTTTGTTGGAAGCGTCTGGGGCTTGGTGGACTCTTCCTGGAAATTCACCGCGCTTCACCACGCCCCCACCAACGCCCTCAACGTCTCTTACGGTCTTGCCGACCGCCGCCGCCAAACCATCCGCATTAGCCGCATCCACGGCATGCGGGTAAGCCAGCCCTTCTTATGGCGGCGCTTCGGCTGGTACGAGGTGCACGTCTCTGTAGCTGGTTATGGCGCGAAGGGCAGCGGTAAGCAGTCCGGTTCCACTCGCATCCTGCCGGTGGGTACCCGCGAGCAGGCGCTGGAGCTTTTAGAGCTCATCTCCGATCTGGATCGTGCGCAGATTGAGGATTTCGCGCGCCCCGAAGGGCACACCCAGCCCACTTATACCTCCCCGCGCCGGGCTACGTGGATCAGCCCCATCGACCGCAAGCAGCAGTCGGTGACGTTCGTGGATTCCCCGCTTCCCGTGACCATCGTGCACCGCGGCCGCATTAACCGCCGCGTCATGGTGATTGGAACCCCGCACATCCAGGAGCTCACGCTGAAAGTGGGGCCGTTGGGGCACCTTGCGGGCGTGCGGACCGTGCGCTTCGACCTCGTGGCTGGCCCCGTGAAGATGGCTGGCCAGGATCTCACGCCTGCCGACGCCTCCGAGCTCCTCACCCGCCTGCGCTCCCGCCGCCTGCCTGCCTTGGAGTCAGCGCTAAGTCCCATGGACTCATCCGTCAACATCTCACAGGTTGACCCGCGGCAGAACCCACGTGAAGACTCCCGTGACAGCGCGGTTAGGGGCAGCGACGAAGCTTAAGCAGAACCGGCCCACGCGTGCTGCTGGGGCCGGCACACGCCGAGGCCGCCGAACAGGACCCGCATCCGCCCGCGGGGCAGGAGCCGAGTGGCTCCATATCGAGCACCCCGCTCGCAGTGAGGTGATCCAGAATCACATCGACTGTGCCGGGCTCCAGCCCGGTCTGTGCCGCGATGGCCGCCCGCGAGCGCACGCCGGATTCGATGGCTTCCTGCACGGCCTGGATGGGGGAGGCGGGCATTAGATAAACACCTTCAGAATCTGGAAGGCCGCTACAGCCAGCACCCACGCTGTGGCCAGCTGGACGCCGAAGCCGAAGAGCGTCCAGCGCCAGCCAATCTCTCGCCGCTGCGCGGCAATCGTGGCCACGCAGGGCGTGTAGGCCAGCAGGAAGAGCATGTAGGCCCACACCGCGGCGAGGGGATGACCGTCAGAAGCCTGCTCGAAGTCCGCGCGCACGTGATCGCTGAGCGCGCTATGGGATTGTTCCTCCGCGGAGGCGTCGGTGACGTCGTCGACGGCGTAGGTCTGCGCCCACGTCGAAATCAGCGCCTCCTTGGCCACGAAGCCGGTCACCAGCGGACCCGCCAGGGACCACGAGTCGAAGCCAGCCGGGGCAAAGGCTGGAGCGATGGCGTGCGCGACCGCCCCATAGGCGGAATCCTCCGGCGCCGGCGGCTCACCCCACGAAGAATCCTGCGCCGCATCCCCAACCGGGATGGCCATGAGCAGCCACACCACGACCACGGTGCTCACGATGATGCCGCCGGCCGTCTGCAAGAAGCCCTTCAAGCGCGTCCACATCACGCTCAGTGCCAGGCGCACGGTGGGCAGCTGGTACGTCGGCAAGTCAATAACCAGCGCTTCCTCAGGCACCGCGCGCCACAGCGTCTTTCGCAGCGCCAAACCCACCAGCACGAGCAGCGCGATGGAAATGACGTACATGATGAACACCACGCTGCCGGCGTGCCCCGGGAAAAACGTGGCCGAAAGCATGACGAAGACCACCAAGCGCGCCGAGCACGAGGTAAACGGAATGAGCAGCGCGGTCATGATGCGATGCCGCGGGCTGCCCAGCACGCGGGTGGCGGAAATCGCCGGAACGTTGCAGCCAAAGCCCACGACGATGGGGATGAAAGCCTTGCCCGGCAGGCCAATGGCCCGCATAAGACGATCCGTGACCACCGCGGCACGCGCCATGTAGCCGGAATCCTCCAACACCGCCAAGCACAAGAACATCAGCGCCATGAGCGGGGCGAAGGTGAGGACCATGCCGACGCCGCCGATGAGGCCGTCGACAAGCAGGCCCGTGATGAGAGGGTGGCCTAAGCCGATGGCTTCTAGCCCCGCCCGCGCCCAGTCACTCAAGGGGCCCGAGACCAGTGCCTCCAGGCCATCCTGGAGGGGAGCGGCCACCGTGGTGGTGATCTGGAAGACCACCCACATCACGGCCAGAAACAGCAGCGGCCCCACTACCGGGTGAAGGGCCACCGCATCGAGGCGGTGGGAGAGGGGCGTGGCGTGCTCGACCTCGCTCACCGAGGCCTTCGCCGCCGCATCCAACTCCGCGAAGCGGGCCTCCAAACCTGCGTCCTCGCGCAGCTGCACGGGCTCAGCCGCCAGAGAATCAACAACAACCTCTCGCAGCTTCTCGACGCCCTCCCGCTTACGCCCATCAACCACCACCACCGGGATGGAGGTGGATTCAGCGAGCGCAACGGGATCCACTGTTTGGCCCTGGTTGAGGGCCACGTCGGTCTTCGTCAGCGCGATGATGAGGCGGTAGGGCTGCTCCGCTAACTGGAGCGCGACGTTGAGGCCGCGCGCCACGGCGCTGGCATCGACGACCACGACGACGGCGTCGGGGCGCTCATCATCTGGGCAATCGATGAGCATGGCGCGGGTCAGCGCCTCATCGGGGCTGAGCGGGTCGAGTGAGTAGGTGCCGGGAAAATCGATGAGATCGGCGGTTGCGTCACCGATCTTCCACGCACCGCGGCTGACCTCAACCGTGGTTCCCGGCCAGTTGCCGGTCTGCGCCTTCGCGCCGGTCAGGGCGTTAAAGAGAGTGGACTTGCCAGAGTTGGGGGAGCCAACGAGCGCGATGATGGGCGCGCCAGCAGGGGCTACCGCGCCGCCCGGATCGCCGTGACAGCTGGGTTTCGTGGTGGACATGGCTTAGACCTCGATGGCCTGCAGTGTCGCCTTATCGATGGCGTAGCGGCAGCTGCCCACCGAGACAACACGCGCGCCACCGGCCACGCGCGGGCCCATGATTAGCGTGGCGCCGGGGCGGATTCCCAGCTCGCCGAGGCGCACCGCCAGTGCGGCGTCGCAGGTGCAGGAGATGCACTCGTCTCTCAGGGTGATGGTGCACCCCGTGGGGATAGCGTCGGCGGTTTGTCGTGGGCGCTCAGATAACTTCACGGTGAGCCCTCTTCCTTAAATAAGCACTACCGAATAAGCATTACCTTTATAGGTTACCCTTAGTAAACATAGGTCCGTCTAGGTTTTGAGGGCTATCTCTTAGGTGATCCTCACCACGCGGCGCAGGTACGCCGCGTACTAAGCAAGTGGATTGGTCCAGCTGCTCACCTGGCGCAGCCTCTGGCGATTCTTCAGCCGCGATTGGCCTAGCTTGCGGGACATGCGGTCCAGAATCTGGATGGCCTCCGTGATGTGCGGCCCCTTGTTGAGCATCACGCACTCCGCGCGCAGCGCATAGCCAGCGTCCGTGATTTCCGCGCGGGAGGGAAGCCCGGTCTTGGCCAGGGTCTCCAGAACCTGCGTGGCCATGATGACCGGGATGTGGGCCGCCTCCGCGACCTTCATGATGCGCCCCGGCACTTGGACCATCTGGTCGAAACCCAGCTCTACGGCTAGGTCACCGCGCGCGATCATGATGCCGAACTTGGCGTGCCGCATGCCCTCCAGCAGCACGCTTCCCAGCTGTTCATAGGCGGGAACCGTTTCAATCTTGAGCACGATGCCCAGGTCACGCACGCGCTGCGCCATCTCCTCGGACTCCTGCTCGGCGGCAATCGCCTCGAGCGTGTCATAGAGGAAAGCCACATCAGCCGGCGTGCGGATGAAGGAGACCGCCGCGATATCGCAGTGCGTGGCCACAAAACGAAGTGCTTCGATGTCTTCCTCGGTGAGGCTGGGCAGCGGGACGTCGGTATCCGGCAGGTTGATTCCCTTATAGGCGGCCAGGTTGGTGCCGGTCGGTCCCGCATGCTCCACGGTGACGACGGCCTCGTGCGCCGCACCATTCTCCCGCACCTCGCGGACGCGGCCGGCGATGGCGCCATCATCGAAAATCACCCGGTGCCCCACTTTGAGCGCGCCAACCACCTCCGGCAGCGTGCACCCAATCGTGGTCACCTCGCCCTCGACGATGCGCGCCGGCTCCTGCGAAGTGCTCAGCACCAACTCCTCGCCGCGGTGCAGGCGAATCTTCTGCTCCAGTGCCGGAACCCCATGCACCTGCGTGGTGTCCCCGCCGTGGCTCAACACCGTTTCCTCGGCGAGGTAGCAGTTGCGATCACCGTGCAGCACCGCCACGCCTGCTTCCGCGCTCTCCACGGTGAACACACGCGAGCGCCCGCGCGCTTCCGTGAAGCGCACTTCGCTGCCGGGGTGCAGGCGCGCCAACCACTCGTCATCCACCTCCAGCGCTACCGCCGGGCGGGCCGCGCTTGGCGACGCCTCCCCCGCCACCCCGTGGGCGCGGGTAGAGGAGGGGGCGTCGTGAAGCACGAGCGTTGCTGGGCTCAGCAGCTCGCCCGCAGCGCTGCGCTCGCCGCGCACGCGAATGACCTGCGGACCCGGCTCGATGCTGCCGGTGCGGACCTTGGGGCCAGCAATATCGCAGGAAATCAGAATCTCGCGCCCCACCTCTTCAGCGGCGCGGTGGACGTGCTCCACCATCTTTGTCCACGCCGCCTGGTCATCATGCGCACAGTTGATGCGGGCTAACTCCATGCCCGCGCGGGCGAAACCGAGGACCAGTTCATAATCCTCCGCAGCCTCAGCAGGAAGAGTCACCATGATGCGCGCGTGCGTGTCCTCCTGGGTAGGGCCGAGGAGGGCTTCGGTGTTGGCGTCGAGGATATCGTCCGCGTCAGCATAAGCCGTGGCGATGGGCTGCACAGGATAGGTTGGCGCGTGGCCATCGAAGGCGTCGAGCACGTTGCGCGCGGCGTGGAGGCGCTCCAGCACCGCGGGCTCCGGGTGGCTGAGGCTCGTGGCGCCCAACGCCGTGAGGCCTTCCTGGAGTTCGACGGCGTCCTGGGAGCGCAATTCCATGTAGCGCACGAGGTTGACCGCGCCGGGGCGGTGGATGGGATCCACGCGCGCGATCTGCGTGGCGTGGGCGGCAGACGAAGCTTCGACGCGGGTGATGAGGGAATCAAGCAGTGGGCGCAGGCTAGGCAAGGTGTCTCCTTCGGTGTGAAAGTTCACCCACATTGTGCCGCGACTTGTTAGACCGCGCCACGGAAGCCGAGCTGCCGCCAGGCCTCATACACGGCTGTCGACGCCGCGTTAGATAAATTCATCGAGCGTCGCGCCGGCATCATGGGGATGCGTACGCGCTCCGTTACCCGCGGGTGAAAGGCGTGTTCCTCCGGCAGGCCCGTGGGTTCGGTGCCGAAAAGCAGGACATCGCCCTCCTGGTATTCCACGTCGGTGAACCACTTGTCCGTGTGGGTGGTGAAAGCGAAAACGCGCGCGCCGGGCAAGCTGTCCATGCAGGCGTCGAAATCCTTGTGGATCGTGAGGTCCGCTAAGTCGTGGTAGTCCAAGCCCGCGCGCTTGAGGTGTTTGTCCTCGAAGTTGAAGCCGAGCGGCTCGATGAGGTGCAGGCTCGCGCCCGTGACGGCGGCGGTGCGGATGGCGTTGCCGGTGTTGGTAGGGATCACGGGGTTGTCGAAGACGATGTGCAAGCTGCTCATAGGCATCAGTCTAGGATGGTGTGCATGAGCGCTACCAAACTAGATGGCAACTTGTACCGCGACGAGATTTTTGAGGACCTGGCCCAGCGCGTGGCCGCCCTCAAAGAGAAGGGGATTACCCCGGGCCTGGCTACGGTCTTGGTGGGCGATGATCCGGGTTCGCATTCCTACGTGAAGATGAAGCACCGCGATTGCGAGAAGCTCGGTATCAACTCGATTCGCAAGGACCTGCCGGGAGATATCTCCCAGGAGGAGCTGGAGCGCGTCATCGAGGAACTCAACAATGATGACGCCTGCACTGGCTACATCGTGCAGCTGCCGCTGCCGAAGCACCTGGATGAAAACCGCGTGCTCGAGCTCATCGATCCGGCCAAGGACGCTGATGGCCTGCACCCGATCAACCTGGGCAAGCTGGTGCTCAACGAGGAAGCCCCGCTGCCCTGCACTCCGAATGGCTGCATCCACCTGCTGCGCCGCTTTGGGGTAGAGCTCGATGGCGCCAAGGTCGTGGTTATTGGCCGCGGCGTGACCGTGGGCCGCCCGATTGGTCTGATGCTCACCCGCCGCAGCGAAAACTCCACGGTGACGCTGTGCCACACTGGCACCAAGGACCTCGCTGCGGAGACCCGTGAGGCCGATGTCATTATCGCGGCAGCCGGCAAGGCACACATGCTCACCGCCGACATGGTCAAGGAAGGTGCTGCGGTTCTCGACGTCGGCGTGTCCCGCGTTGACGGCAAACTCGCCGGCGACGTGGCCGAGGACGTCTGGGAGAAGGCCGGCTACGTCTCCCCGAACCCGGGCGGCGTGGGCCCGCTGACGCGCGCGTTCCTGGTGAGCAACATTGTCGAGCGCGCCGAAAAGCTTGCCGCTCACTAACGGCGCAACACGAACGCCCAAGTAATGAGCATGTCCCCACAATCAGAAGGAAGCCCGCAGCACCGAGCACAACGAATGCCCCGGCGCCCAGCTCAGGGCCCTGTTCAAGGCCAGCCTCGAAGCCAGAATGGAAGCCAGACTGAAAGCCAAGCCCGCGGGAAAACCACGCCACCGGTGTCCCTGTCGAACCCGCACGATGCGCACCTGAAGCCCTCGGCGCTGCCGCCGGCTCTCCAGTGGCTGGCCATCGGCCTGTTCGTCGTGGCGGTTGTGGTGTCGGGTTTCTATGCCGTGTTCGAGCACTGGCGCCGCGCCACGCTGCTGCTGGGCGGGGCGCTGGTGTGGCTCACGGTGGTCCGCCTGACCTGCGACTCCTCGCGGGTCGGCGTGCTCGCAGTGCGCTCCCGGCGCTTCGATGCCTGCTTTACAGGCATCTTGGGCGCGGCGATGGTGTTCATGGCCTTTTCCATCGACGCGCTGGGCTCTTAGATGTAATATTCATCGCCCACGTACGCAGGGCCCACATCGAGGCCATTCGGCGCGGAGAGCAGCAGGAAGTTGCGCAGGATGCGGTTCATCTGCCGGGTCTCCGTCAGGAAGGCGTCGTGGCCCACGGGGGAGACAATCTTGGCCATCGCCAGCAGGTGGTTGACGTTGCGGGAGATGTGCTCCTGCTGGTGATAGGGGTAGAGGATATCCGTGTCCACGCCCACGACCATCGTCGGCACCTGGGATGCCGCCAACGCTTTGATGAGCCCGCCGCGCCCGCGGCCGACGTCATGCCGGTTCAACGCCTCCGTGAGCACCACGTAGGAACCCGCATCGAAGCGCTCGGTGAGTTTCGCCCCCTGGTAATCCAGGTAGGAGTTCACCGCGAAACGCTGATTGAGCTGGCGGTGCGGCCCCAAGGGATTCTCGCCTTGCTGTGCGGTAGCGCCGAAGCGCTCGTCGATCTCCTGCTCGCCGCGATACGTCAAATGCGCGATGCGGCGCGCCGCTGCCAGACCATCCCGCGGAGTCTTGTCCGTGAGGTAGTAATTTCCGCCATGCCAAAACGGGTCGCGCTCGATGGCGGAAATCTGCGCGGATTGGATGCCAATCTGCCAGCCCGAAGCCCGAGCAGACACCGCAATTACGCACACCGCGGACACGCTTTCCGGGTGCAGCAAGCTCCACTCCAGCGTGCGCGCGCCGCCCATCGAGCCGCCGAGTACCGCGTGCACGCGGGAAATACCCAGCTGCGTCAAGCAGTCGTGCTCAGCCTCCACCAAGTCCCGAATCGACAGCGCCGGGAAGCGCCCGCCCCACGGCTTTCCATCCGGGTGCAGCGACTTCGGCCCCGTCGAGCCATTGCAGCCGCCCAGCGCATTGGTCGCGATAACGCACCAGCGCGTGGTGTCCAAAGCCTTGCCAGGCCCCACCAGGTCGGACCACCAGTCCGCCACATTGGAATCCCCGGTCAGCGCGTGCTCAACCACCAAGACATTGTTGACGCCGTCCGGGTCGCCGGCGAAAGCGCCCCAGCGTTGGTAGGCCACGTGGGCGTCGGCAAGCACGGCGCCTGCTTCCGTGGTGAAATCACCGATGGGGACGACGGCGAGCTCGCCTTCGGGCGCGAGTTCCGGGATGGCGCTAACCAATGGCCGCGAACCCACGCTCGAGGTCGGCGATGATGTCGTTGACATCCTCGATGCCCACCGACAGGCGCACTGTGGCCTGCGTAATGCCCGCGGCCTTAAGCGCGGCCTCATCGGACTGCGAGTGTGTCGTGGTCGCCGGGTGCACCACCAGGGAGCGGGTATCGCCGATGTTGGCCAGGTTCGAGTGCAGCTTCAGCGCATCGATAAAGGCCCACGCCTCCTCGCGGCCGCCGTCGATGTCGAAGGAGAGCACGGAGCCGGTGTAGGCGTAACCGAGCTTCTCCTTGGTGGCCTTGTACGGCGAGGAGTCCAAGCCGGCGTAATTGACGGTGGTGACCTTGGCGTGGGACTCCAGGTACTCTGCCACGGCCTGGGCGTTGGCATTGTGCTTCTCGACGCGCAACTGCAACGTCTCGATGCCATTCAGCGTCAGCCAGGCGTTGAAGGGGGAGATGGCGGCACCGGTATCGCGCAGCAGGCCCGCACGCGCCTTGATGGCGAAGGCCGGTGCGCCCAGGTCGGCGTACTTGAGGCCATGGTAAGCCTCGTCCGGGGTGACGAAGTAGGGGAAGACGGGCTCGCCGTCACGCTCGATGGTCCAGTCGAAGGAGCCGCCGTCGATGATGGCACCACCGATGGCGGAGCCATTGCCGGTATAGAACTTGGTGGTGGAAACCACGACGATGTCCGCGCCCAGCTCCAGCGGGCGGGCGAGCGCGCCGGTGGCGATGGTGTTATCCACGATGAGCGGGACCTGGTTCTTGTGGGCTACCTCGGCGATTGCAGGGATGTCGAGAACATCGGCGACCGGGTTGCCGAAGGTCTCGCCGTAAAAAGCCTTGGTGTTTGGCTGGACGGCGTCCTGCCAGGAGGCCGGGTCATCCGGGTTCTCCACGAGGGTGACGTCGATACCGAGGCGCTTCAACGTCACGGTAAAGAGCGTGGAGGTGCCGCCGTAGAGGCGCGGGGAGGTAACAATGTGGTCGCCGGCGGAGGCGAGGTTCAAAATGGCCGCGGTTTCGGCGGCCTGGCCGGAGGCGAAAGCCACTGCGGCAACGCCGCCCTCGAGGGAAGCGAGGCGCTCTTCGAGTGCGTCCTGGGTGGGGTTGGTCAGGCGGGTATAAATCGGGCCGGCATCCGAGAGGTTGAAGCGGTTGGCGGCGTGCTCGGCGTCGTTGAAGACGTAGGAAGTGGTTTGGTAAATCGGCACGTTGCGTGCGTTGGTGGAGCCGTCCAGGTTCTGGCCGGCGTGGAGGGCGCGGGTCGCGAACGACCACTCGTTGACTTCGGAATTATCGTATTTGGTGCTCATGCCACAAAGGCTAGACCAAGCGGTTCAGTGCCGTTAGTGGCTTTGTGGAAACCGCAGGCAAGACCGAGAATAAAAATAGACCGAGCGGTTGGTTCGGCTTAAACGTCGATGCTTTCACCAACCCGCAGGCGCCGATAGCCGCTCACGCCGGCGCGTTGGAGCATGCCGTCGGTGTTTTGCTTGCCGGCGTCGGAAAGCACGGCGTCATGGATGGGAACCGTCAGCCGCGCGCCGATGCGCATGGCGTAATCCGCGGCGTCCGCCCCGCGCACCCACGGGCCGGCGATGGGGAGCAGGAGGACATTTACCGTGCGTCCCTTCGGGACGCACCATTGGTCGCCGGGGTGCAGCACACCATTAAAGAAATAACCTAGGTTCTCCGGGCGCGGGATATTGGGGTGGATTTCCTCGTGGAGCCCGCCCACCGCGTGAATCTCAAGGCCCAGAACCGTGAACGTCTCTCCGGTATGAACGACGGTGCCGGAGCCGAGGGCGTCGATGGCTTCCTGCGTTCCCCATACTGGCAGGCCGCTTGCACGCACGGCATCGACGTCGAGGTGGTCACCGTGCGCGTGCGTGAGCAGCACCGCTTCGGCGCCTTCCAGGCAGCTGAGGTCTGAAAGGGGGCCGGGGTCGATGACGATGCGCCCCTGGGGAGCCTCGACAGCCACGGCGGATTGTCCATGTGGAGATAGCTTCATGATCCCCACGCTAGCCAAAAGTAAAGGAATACAGCGAGAGCCCTTCGCTTACCTCCAGCTCGATGGTGTCGGTGTGATTCTCGGGTTCCCGGACGAGATCCACCGTGCCGTCGTGGGTGATGTCGAAGGTGCGGACCGAACCATCCGCGCGGTGCACGCGAACCGTTCCGCGTCCTGATACCACGAGCTGTACCCAGGCGGCGCGGTAGTTCAGTCGCAGCCGCGCGTGAGGTCCGGCGGTGATGGGCTGGCCGGCCAGAGTCCACGTCCCGCCCAGCGAATACTGACCTAACGGCGGCTCGCTCGTGGTGAACTGGTGCGTGCCGTCGTGGTAATCGGGGTTGGTGAAATACTGTGCGCGTGCGGTGCCGAGGTAGGTCTCCGGCGAGCGCGGAGCGCTGTGAGTATCGGCGGCTTCAATGGGCTCAGGCAGTTCTATGCTGGGGTCGCGCTCGAGGAGAAGTTCACGAATGAGGCGCTCGGTCTCGGCGTAGTCGCCCTCGCCGTGGTGGGATTGGCGCAACATGCCGTGCTTGTCGACGAGATAGTGCGCCGGCCAGTACCGATTCCCAAAGTTCTTCCACGTGGCGAAGTCATTATCCTGTGCCACTGGATACTCGATTCCCTGCTCGCGGGCCGCACGGCGCACGTTGTTGGCCTCGTGCTCGAAAGCGTATTCCGGCGCGTGGATTCCGATGATGTCGAAGCCGTAGTCCTTGTAATGCGCATAGAGCTTGGTCAGGTGCGTGTTGTTGCGCTGGCAGTTGATGCAGGCATAAGCCCAAAAATCGATGAGCGTGACCTTGCCGGAGGTCCGCGGATCGACGGGCGCATCCGTGTTGAACCAGCCGGTCAGCCCCGCGAACGCGGGCACGGGGGTTCCTTCGGCTGTGAGGGTGGCCTGTTCAACGGGCGTGGCGTCGGCGTTGATGCTGGGGAGTTTGTGCTGCAGCCACGCGGGCGCGCCGAGTGAGATGGCGCCGGCCATAGCGATCACCACAATTCCCGCGGTGATGCGCACCTCGCGCTGGTGGGAGCGGAAAGCATCGACGCGTTTGCCCACCTCGTTGCCACCTAAAGCGAAAGCCAGCAGCGGGATCGCCACGCCGAGGGCGAAGGAGAGGCAGAGGAGGAGGATGTGGGCGTCGACAGTCCCGGTGGCGCCCGCCACGGAGATTGCGGCCAGTACTGGGCCCGCGCAGGGAACGAAGACAGCCCCCATGGCTAGGCCAACGACGAAGCCGCCCTTGTCGCGGGCTGTGGCTTGCAAGCCGCCAGCTTTCGGGAGCTTCTGGAAAGGCCACTCGAGGGCTTCCTGCACGCGAGGGAACACCATTCCCAGGCCCACGAGAACGAGCAGCGCGATTCCCACTTTCCACAGGATGTCGGCGGGCAGGCCCAGGGCATTGAGCAGCGTTGTGGCGAAAAGAGTGACGAGGCTAAAACTCGTCACCAGCCCGCCGACGACCTGCCAGGGGCGCCACCGTGAGCCGCCGCTGACTGCGAGGACCAGCGGCAAGACCGGCAAGATGCAGGGCGAGATGCCGGTGATAAGACCACCGGTAAACCCGATGAATAGCGTAGATAACATCCTGTGCTCCTTCGCTTGTGATGCGGTGTGCGTATGCAACTAGTTCGGAACACGAGTGAAAAGCGGATTGCGTTTAAATCCGTCCAATCCGCATCGCAGGGTGGCTCCGAATGGTCAGATACAGGGTCCGGAAAGGCCGGACCCGAAGACCTGAAGAAGGAGTACCGAAATGAAGAAGCTTGTTACCGCCGCCGCTGCACTTGCCGTAGCCGCCAGTGGGCTGGTTGCCTGCAACGACAAGAAGGAAGAAGTGGACATGAAGCCCAGCTCTGAGATGATGGCCCCGAGTTCTGATGCGATGGAGTCGGATTCCATGATGACTGAGGAAATGAAGGGCGATGAGATGATGGCGCCGAGTGAAGAAATGACTAAGTAAAAGTGCCATGTCCGCCCCGCTGCTGGAGGTAAGCTCTACACCCGTGTCTGCGATGTCACCTGATGAACATGCGCGGCTGAACGACCTGCTCGTTCAGACCGCTGCGGCAGACAAGCATGCCTTCAGTGCGCTATACGACGCCCTCGCGCCCACCGTGTACAGCGTGTGCCTGAGCGTTCTGCGCAATCCCGCCTTAGCCGAAGAGGTTGCCCAAGATGTCTTCGTTGAGGTGTGGACTTCCGCTGCGAAATTTGACCCGCAGCGGGGAAACGCGCGGTCGTGGGTGGGCAGGTTGGCGCATGGGAGGGCCGTCGATAAGCTGCGTAGCCACGTTGCTGCAGTGCAACGCGATAACCGCGACGCGCTGCTGACCCAGGCTACCTACACCGAGCCTCTTGAAGATGAGGCCCTAGGACATGTCGAAGCGCAGCGCCTGCGCTGGGCCATCGACGAGATTGGGGAGCCGCATTCCACCGCGGTAGCCCTCGCTTTTTTCAATGGCTTGACGCATGCTGAGCTGGCAGAATCAACGGGAGTACCGCTGGGTACGGCGAAGACGCGCGTGCGCGACGGCGTTAAGAAGCTAAAAGCGATTCTCGGAAAGGAGGGAAGATGAGCAATACGCATGAGTTTTCTGATGAGACTTTCGACGACTTCCTCGATTCCCTCCCAGACGTGCATCCGCCAGCGCGAATGAAAGATGCTGTCTTTGCGGAAATTGACGGTGGCGAAGCTGCTGAGGTCATCGAGCTTCCACGCCGCCGCTGGCGGGCCTTCGTAGCGGTGCCGGCTGCCGCCGCAGTGCTCGTCGCAGGCGTGGTAGCCGCGCCGCAGCTCTTGCAGTTGGGTCAGCAAGATGCACCGGATAGCGCGCAAGTAGAGGCTGAATCGCCGGGCGAGAAATCCATGCACGACATCATGGGCGCAGAGGACCTTATGCAGGGCAATGCGGATGCCTCGGGAGCGCAACTGGATATCGTTTCCTCCGCCTCGATGGCGAAATCCGGCGCGATGGTCGATGGCCAGCCGCAACTGGCCGACGGCATGGGCGCCCAGGTGTGGGCAGTCAGTGCAGATGGTGAGATGGCCTCAGCCGGGGTTATCGGTCAGGCCCCACACGATGGGGTGTGGATGCCCTTCGACGGTGCCGCGGTCAAAGTCATGGTTACCGAGGAACCCGCGGGTGGCAGCGAGCAACCCACCGGTCGTACCCTCGCCACCGTGACCTTGGCCAGCGCTAGCTAGCCCGGTATGCGATAGGGCAGCTACGCGCCAGGCTAGCTACGTGTCAGCTAGTTAAGGCCTGCTTGACCAGATCCAGCGCGGCGGCGAGTTCGACATCGCTCAAATGCCCAAAGCCCAAGACCACGCCTTCCTCGGCGGCCACGCCGCCCCAGTAGTCGCTGAGCGGGGTGAGCGTTAGCCCTAGGGAAGCCGCGCGGTCGACCACGGCGTTATCGCACAGCAACACCGCATGGAGCCCGCCGTGGATGGGCAGAAGGGTAGCGGGGGCGTCTTCCAGTGCGGCTTGGACGAGGTCGCGGCGGCGCTTGTAGGCGCGGCGCATCCGTCCGGTATGCCGCCGCAGCGCACCGCTGGCCAGATAGTTCGCCAACGCCGCCTGGGGGATTGCGCCGACAGGCTGGCCGAAGACCTCCCGCACCCGATCCACCGCCGTGCGTAAGCTCGGGGGCAACACCAGGTAGCCGCAGGCAATCGATGGCGAAATCACCGAGGAAAACGTTCCTAGCAAGACGGTGTGCTCGGGAGCGAGCGCGGTCAGCGCGGGCAAGGGCTGGCCGACGTAGCGAAGCTCGGAATCGAAGTCATCCTCGATGATGAGCACGTCGTTG
This sequence comes from Corynebacterium sp. HMSC076G08, assembly GCF_001811515.1. Taxonomy (NCBI): domain Bacteria; kingdom Bacillati; phylum Actinomycetota; class Actinomycetes; order Mycobacteriales; family Corynebacteriaceae; genus Corynebacterium; species Corynebacterium sp. HMSC076G08. The sequence continues at coordinate 117,577 of NZ_KV805064.1, forward strand.
TTGCGTGCCCACTCGACGAGCTCCGCGCGCCGGGCGGCCGGCAGGGAACCGCCATAAGGGTGCTGGTGGGATGGCGTGACGATGAGAACGTCGAGATCAACGGTGGGGACGGTGACGCCGTGGGCGTCGGTGGGGACGTCGACAAGCGTGTGGCCCAAAGCTTGGGGAACGCGGCGCAGGCTGGGGTAGCCGGGGGACTCCACGCCCACGCGCAAGTGGCCGCCCAGCGCGCGCAGCAGCACCGAGAGGCCGTCGCGGGCGCCGGCGGTGATGACGACGTAGGCCGGGTCGACGGTGAGCCCGCGCATGTGGCGCAGGTGCGCGGCCACCTCGCGGGGAAGATCGCCGGAAGGATTCACCGCGGCCTTGCGCCACGCCGCCCTCCATTCGGGGGTGATGATTCCTTCGGTATCGGGCAAGCCGGGGGTCAACTCCACGCGCGGTGGGGCAGAGCTGGGCCGCGGCGCGGGGTGAGGCTGTGGGGTGCGCCCATGGGGCAGGTGCGGGTTGATGACTGTGCCCGAGCCAACCGACGCAGTGAGGTAGCCCTCGGCGGTGAGCTGTTCGTAGGCGGTGACCACGCTGCCTCGGGAAATGCCCAGATCGCGCGCCAGCGAACGCGTCGACGGCACCTGCTCGCCGGGCAGCAAAATGCCCGCCGCGACTTGGGTGCGGAGGGCTTCGGCAATCTGCACCGGCAACGCGCGCGTATCAGATGGATCGAGGCGGAAAGACACGACCCCATCATAAGTGGTCTAATTCGACACTCGGAAAATGGCTCTTGTCTTGGACCAATTTTCTGGGCCACTATGTGAGCCATGACTGAACAGAAGATTGAACAGGGACGCGCCACCACGCGCGTCAAGCGTGGACTGGCTGACATGCTCAAGGGCGGCGTCATCATGGATGTAGTCACCCCGGAGCAGGCCCGAATTGCTGAGGACGCAGGTGCGTCCGCCGTCATGGCGCTCGAGCGCGTGCCGGCCGATATCCGCGCCCAGGGCGGCGTGGCCCGCATGTCTGACCCGGACCTCATCGAGGGCATCGTCAACGCTGTGGACATTCCGGTGATGGCGAAGGCCCGCATCGGCCACTTCGTGGAGGCGCAGATTCTCGGCGAGCTGGGCGTAGATTTCATCGACGAGTCCGAGGTGCTCAGCCCGGCCGACTACGTCAACCACATCAACAAGTGGGACTTCGACGTGCCGTTCGTGTGCGGCGCAACCAACTTGGGCGAGGCCTTGCGCCGCATCACCGAGGGTGCGGCCATGATCCGCTCCAAGGGTGAGGCCGGCACTGGCGACGTCTCCGAGGCCGTCAAGCACCTGCGCACCATCAAGGGTGAAATCGCGCGCCTCCAGAACCTGGATCGCGATGAGCTCTACGTCGCAGCCAAGGAGTTGCAGGCGCCGTATGACCTGGTTGCTGAGGTTGCGGAGACCGGCAAGCTGCCGGTCGTGCTGTTCGTCGCTGGTGGCGTGGCCACGCCTGCCGACGCCGCCCTCGTCCGCCAGATGGGCGCCGAAGGCGTCTTCGTTGGCTCCGGAATCTTCAAGTCCGGCGAGCCTGCGAAGCGCGCGGAGGCCATCGTTAAGGCGGCCACCCTCTACGACCAGCCGGCCGAGCTGGCCAAGATCAGCCGCGGCCTGGGTGAGGCCATGGTGGGCATCAACGTCAACGATATCCCCGCCCCGCACCGCCTGGCTGAGCGCGGTTGGTAAACGCGGTGCGACCACTCGTCGGCGTGCTCGCGCTGCAGGGCGGGGTGGAGGAACACCTCGCCGTGTTGGAGAGCCTCGGCGCTGAAACGCGCCGGGTGCGCCTGCCGCAGGATCTCGACGGGCTGGACGGAATCATTCTGCCCGGCGGAGAGTCGAGCACCATCGATAAGCTGGCGCGCTCTTTTGGCGTCGCCGAGCCGCTGCGCCGCGCTGTCGAGGGAGGGCTGCCGGTCCTGGCCACTTGCGCGGGGCTCATCTACAGCGCCCGCGAGTTGGAGAACCCCGCGCCGGGCCAGCAGACGCTAGGGCTTATCGACGTCACCGTGCGTCGCAACGCCTTCGGCAACCAACGCTTCTCCCAGGAGCGCATCGTTCCCGTCGCGATGCAAGGTCAGCGGCCCGATGCAGAGACCTCAGAGGTTGGGGCGCGGCGCCGGGACGCCGAGGCTCATGGCATAGGACCCCGAAGCATCACGCTCGATATTGAGGCGAGCTTCATCCGCGCGCCCATCGTTACCCGCGTGGGCGACGGTGTCGAGGTCATCGCCACCCTGCCTGCCCCTGCGCTTGGTTCTGTGGCTGGTGGAGCGACAAGGGCTGGTGGCGCGATAAGTAGCAGCGGGGCCATCAGTGCGGGAGTGGGCGGCAAAGGTGGTATGACACACGCAGATTGCGCCAGACATGATGGGGCCGAAGTGATCGTCGGTGTGCAGCAGGGACGCGTCACAGCGCTGAGCTTCCATCCGGAAGAAAACGGTGACTCGCGCCTCCACGCCACGTGGCTCGCTTCTTTTGCTAAATAACTATCGCCCGATAGTGCTCTGGGCTACATTGAGATGTGCTAGCTGAACACATCACTCTCAGAAAGGCTCCTCGCCGTGAGCACACCCGCCCCAGAACAAGTCCGCGAAGACATCCGTTTCCTCGGCCGGGTGCTCGGCCGGGTCATCGCGCAGCAGGAAGGCGAGGACGTTTTTGAGCTCGTCGAATCCACCCGCCGCATGGCCTTCGACATCGCCCACGGCGATGCCAAGCCGGAAGACCTCGTCGCTATCTTCCGCGACCTCGACATCACCAAAGTCAACCTCGTGGCGCGAGCGTTCAGCTATTTCGCGCTCATCGCGAATCTAGCGGAGGACTTGGATGACGAGTCCGTCGAGGCGCCGGTTTCCCTGCGCAAGACATTCGCCAAGCTCAAAGAAGAAGGCGTCGCGCCCGCCGATGCCGCCTCCGTGATCCGAGGCGCTCACGTCGCCCCCGTTCTCACCGCGCACCCCACCGAAACCCGCCGCCGCACCGTCTTCGATACCCAGACCCGCATCAAGAATCTCCTCAAGGAAGCTCACCGCGGCGGCGACATGGCGGCGATCGAGAAGGAAATGTACCTGCGCATGACTCTGTTGTGGCAGACCGCGCTGATTCGTATTGCCCGCCCTACCCTCGAAGACGAGATTGACGTCGGCTTGCGCTACTACAAGCTTTCACTGCTCGACCAGGTTCCCGCCCTCAACCGCGCCATTCGCCACGCCATGCGTGAGACCTTTGGCCAGCAGCTTCCCGATTCCCCCGTCGTCCGCCCCGGCTCCTGGATTGGTGGCGACCATGACGGCAACCCCTTTGTTAACGAGCACACCTTGACCTACGCCACCCGCAAGGCCGCGGCGACGGTGCTGCAGTACTACGCCGACGAGCTCGGCGAGTTGGAGCGCGAGCTCTCCCTGTCGGATCGATATTCCTCCAGTTCCAAGGAACTGGGCGCGCTTGCCGACGCCGCCCACAACGACGAAAAATCCCGCGTCGACGAGCCCTATCGCCGGGCCATCTTCGGCATCCGGAAGAAGGTGCTGGCGAGGTTGGAGGGGGAGGCGTCGCCAAGCGCGTATGCGTCGCCGGAGGAGCTCAAACGTGACCTGGACGTGATCGACCGCTCGCTGCGCCAGTTCAACGATGACATCATCGCCGATGACCGCCTTGCCCGATTGCGCTCGGCGGTGACGACGTTTGGCTTCCACCTTTCGACGCTGGATATGCGCCAGAATTCGGAGTCCTTTGAGAACGTTCTCACCGAGATTTTCGCCGCGGCCACCATCACCCCGGACTACCGCGCGCTGGGGGAGGAGGAGAAGGTCGCGCTGCTCGTGCGCGAGCTGCAGACCAATCGGCCGCTGCTTTTCCCCGGTGCTGAGAAGGAATTCACCGAGGATACCGCGAAGGAGCTGGGCATCTTCCGTGCGGCGGCGCGCGCTGTGCGGGACTTTGGGCCGGAGTCGGTGTCGCACTGCATTATTTCTATGACGGGAACCGTCTCCGACATTCTGGAGCCGATGGTGCTACTCAAGGAGGTGGGACTGAGCGAGGTCGATGTGGTGCCGCTATTTGAGACCATCGAGGATCTGAAGGCGGGCGCCGGCATCCTGGAGAAGCTGTGGCAGGTGCCCGTTTATCGCGCGCATCTGCGCTCGCGCGGGGATATCCAAGAAGTCATGTTGGGGTACTCGGATTCCAACAAGGATGGCGGCTACCTGCAGGCAAACTGGGCGCTGTACGACGCCGAACTGGCCCTGGTTGAGTTGTGTTCGCGTCATGGCGTAGAGCTGCGCTTGGCACATGGCCGCGGTGGCGCGGTGGGCCGCGGCGGTGGTCCGACCTATGACGCGATTTTGGCGCAGCCGAAGGGTGCGGTGTCGGGTTCGGTGCGCATTACCGAGCAGGGTGAGGTGATTTCTGCGAAGTATGGAGCTCCGGAGACCGCGCGCCGCCACTTGGAGGCGTTTGTTTCCGGAGCGCTGGAGGCATCGTTGTTGGATACCGAGCCCATTACGGATCCGGAGCGCGCCTACGAGATCATGCGCGAGCTGGCGGCGTTGAGTGGCGTGGCCTACCGCCAGCTTGTCGACGACCCCGGGTTCATCACCTACTTCACCCAGTCCACCCCGCTGCACGAGATTGGTGATCTCAACTTGGGCTCGCGCCCGACCTCGCGCAAGCAGACCACCGCGATTACGGATTTGCGTGCGATTCCTTGGGTGCTGTCGTGGTCACAATCCCGCACCAACATCCCGGGCTGGTTCGGCGTGGGCAGTGCGGTGACGGCGTGGGTGCAGCAAGCCTCCGGAGGGGAGGTTTCGGGGAGCGAGGAGAAGCGCTGGGAGGAGCTGCGCGAGCTGTACCGCACGTGGCCCTTCTTCCGTTCTGTGTTCGCGAACATGGCGCAGGTCATGGCTAAGGCGGAGATGCAGCTGGCGCGCCTGTATGCCAACTTGGTCGACGACAAAGAAATCGCGGACCGTATCTACGGCCTGATTTCCGAGGAGTTTGAGCGCACCCGCGAGGTCTACCTTAAGGTCACCGGCAACGCGGAGTTGGTTAGTGAGAACCAACGCCAGGCGCGGTCGCTCAAGCGTCGCTACCCGTACCTGCTTCCGCTTAACGCCATCCAGTTAGAGTTGCTGCGTCGCTACCGTAAGGGCGACGACCAATTCCTGGTGTCCAAGACCATCCAGGTCACGATGAACGGGTTGGCCACCGCGCTGCGCAACGCCGGCTAATCCGCCCGCCCGCCACACCGCACATCCGGCCCAACCGCTCGGCCCGTCAACCCCCACGTCCGTTCAACCCGCACGGCCCACATTCCTGCGGGACAGGCTTGAGCGCATGACCAGTTCCGTGAGTTAAGCCGGCACGCCGAATGCCCCGCGAGGAAGTGATTTCCTGCGGGGTACGACCAAACAGTGCTGGAAGAGTGCCCTGGCGGAGCGGGGCACACTGGTGCGCAAGATGACCTTGAGGTTTGTTGGCTCTTCCGGTTTCGGGGTGCGTAGCGGGGTGAGGTAGAAATCGACGGGATCAGCGGGTCAGCACAACATGTAGGGGTCCCTGGTGTGAAGATGAAAGTTCCTACACAACCATCTAAACCCACCAGGAACCCGTACTGTGAAGCCTACTGGAAACCTCGTTGCCGACACCATCTGCCGTACCGCGGAAATCGGGCTTGCTATCACCGGTGCTGCTGATGCCGGACCGCTGACCATCATTGAGGCTACGCCAGTAGCCGTTAGCGGCGTGTGCCCGGACTGCGGACAGTCAGGAAAGCTGCGCGACCACATCACCCGTCGACTCGTTGATCTTCCCGTTGTTGGATTCCCCACCAGGCTGCACGTAAAAGTTCCTAGGTTCCGGTGCACAGCCGCCTCATGTAAGAGAAAGA